>JBBITS010000012.1:7589-17394 GCA_037440665.1 Chloroflexota bacterium | reverse complement strand
CGCAACGAGCGCCGCCAGGATCGCCGGATACGTCACGACGTTCGGCACGCGGAAGCTCATGGCGTCGGTCGCGCCGCAGAGGATCACCACCGAGGCCCACGCGGCCGCCAGCAGCGAATGGTCGACGCCTTCGTAACGCGCCCCGATGACCGTGAACGCCGCCGTGGTGACGGCCACGACCACGACGGTGCGAATCGAGAACGGCGGGTGGACGAACAACTCGCCCCGCTCAGACGCCAGAGCGGCCAGGCCGCCATGGCCGGTTTCAGGCAGGTCCTCCCGCGGGTCTTCGCCCGCTTCCTGGCTCTCGCGGGCGCTGATGGGCCATGCCAGCCGGAGCGCCAGCCTGTCGAGCAGGACTCCCACCGCGAAGCCCGCGACACCCATGATGACGGCGTTCAGCACAGCCCACTCCGTCGCTACCGGGCGCCATGCTTCAGGCGCTCGCCCCCACTAGTGATGTTCGACGGGACGGGCGCTGGGTTGAGGGTGAGGGCATCAAGGGCGGTCGCGCATGTAGGCGAGACCCCAGATTTCGAGGCTCTTCAGCGCCTCGCCCAGCTCTCGCCCCTTGCCAGTCAGCTCGTACTCGACCCAGGGCGGCATGATGGCAATGATGCGCCGGTCGACGATTCCGAGGTCTTCGAGACTCTTGAGGCGGTCGCGCAGCGTGCGGGAGTTGCACCCCCCGACGGCGTGCGCGAGTTCGTTGAACCGCTGCTTGCCGTCCATAAGCTGGTGGATGATATGGGGCACCCACTTCTGCCCGAGCAACGCCAGGGTGGCGCGTACCGGGCAGTAGGCGTCGGTTTCATCCCGGATGAGCTTCTGGTCGAGAGCCATCGCGTCCCTAATTGACTATACAGTAGCGACTGCCGCCCGGCAATCGATCTGCTCAACCGCAGATACAGTTGGCCGCCGTCAGCTCAGGGCAGCCAACGCCTGCCGGTGATCGCGAGCCTGGGCGATCCCATTATGTTCGACGTGACGGATGATACCGTCACCGCCGATGACGACGGTGAGGCGCTCAGCGACGCCGGCCGCCTCGTTCCAGCAGCCGTACAGGCGCGCGACCTCGCCTTTCATGTCGGCCAGGAGACTGTGCTGGATCTCGTGCTTGTCTTTGAACGCCTTGTGGCACCACGTGCTGTCGCGGCTGATGCCGAACACCGTCGCGCCTCGCTTCTCGAACTCCGAGAAGTCCTCGCTGTACGCGCACATCTCGGTGGTGCAGATGGGCGAGAAGTCGAGCGGGTAGAACGCCAGCACGACCGGGCGTCCCCGCAATGAGCTTAGGGTTACTTCCTGGTTGTTCTCGTCCCTCAGCTTGAAGTCAGGTGCCGGATCACCGGCCTTCACGTTTGCCATGGCGGCTCCTCCTGGTACAGATGCGATTCCTGATTCATTGTGACAGCGGCGGCGGCTTCGGGCTACACTCGCGCAGTGGAGGCAGCCTCATGGCCCGTCGCTATCACGTCGGGACATCCGGGTGGGTGTATCCCCACTGGCGGGGCCGGTTCTACCCTGACCGGCTACCTCAGTCGCGCTGGCTTGAAAGCTACGCTGCGACGTTCTCGACGGTAGAGATCAACAACACCTTCTACCGCCTGCCTGCCGAGGCGGCGTGGAGCCGCTGGCGCGACGTCGCGCCCAACGCCTTCGTCTACGCCGTGAAGGGCAGCCGCTTCGTCACGCACATCAAGCGCCTCAACGTGGACCGCGAGCCGGTCGACCTGTTCACGAGCCGCGCGCGCATCCTAGGCGATCACCTCGGTCCAATCCTCTGGCAACTGCACCCCGGCCATCATCGCGATCCCGGACGGCTGGAATCGTTCCTCGCACTCCTGCCTCGCGACCTGCGTCACGTGTTCGAGTTCCGGCACGAGTCGTGGTTCCACGACGACGTCTACGGTCTACTCCAACGCTTCGGCGCCGGGTTCTGCATCTACCACATGGTGGACCGGGAAACGCCGGTGATCGCGACGGCGTCTTTCGCGTACATGCGCTTCCACGGTTCGGGGTCGCTCTACGGCGGCCGCTACTCGGACGCCGACCTAAAGTCGTGGTCCAGACGTCTGGAGGCGCTGGCCGACAGCGTTCGCGATATGTACGTGTATTTCAACAACGACGCCTATGGTCACGCCGTCGCCAACGCGCTGGCGTTCCGCGAGATGACCCGGGAACCCTGACCCCTACAGTCGTTCCTTCACCGCTTCGGCCAGGCGCCGCGTGAAGCCCACAGTCGCGGCGATGTCCTCGACGGAAGCCTGGCGGATGCCCTTGACCGAACCGAATTTGCGCAGCAACTGCTTCTTCCGCTTCGGGCCGATGCCCGGCACGGCGTCGAGCGCCGACTGCAACCCCGTCTTGCCGCGCACCTTGCGGTGATAACTTATGGCGAAGCGGTGCGCCTCGTCCCGCACGCGCTGCAGGAGGTACAGCCCCTGCGACGTCCGGGGCAAGATGATGGGTTCGGACATGTCCTTGACGAACAGCTCCTCATTGCGCTTGGCCAGGCCGGCCACGGGGACGCTCTCGACGCCGAGATCACGCATCGCGTCCAGCGCGGCGTGGAGCTGGCCCTTGCCGCCGTCGATGATGACCAGGTCGGGTATCGCGCCGAACGACTCGTCGCGGCTGGCTAGGCCATCGCCATCGGCCTTGCCCACATGCTGGAACCGCCGCTTCAGGACTTCGGCCATCGAAGCGAAGTCGTCCGCTCCCCGAACCGTCTTGATGCGGAAGCGGCGGTACTCCTTCGGGCGGGGATGGCCATCGACGAACACCACCATAGAACCCACGGACGACGTGCCCTGGATGTTCGAGATGTCGTAGCACTCGATGCGCCGCGGCGGCGACGGCAGGTTCATCTCTTCCTGCAACTCGTCCATGGCCTGCCGCGTCTTCCCGGCGTCGGCGAGCCAGCGCACGCGCTCCATGGCCAGCGCCTCCCGCGCGTTCTCCTCCGCCATCGCGACGAGCCGCCGCTTCTCGCCCCGCCTAGGCGCGATGACGCGCACCCGCGACCCACGCCGCTCAGTGAGCCAGCTCTCGACCAGTTCCTGCTCCGGTATCGGCCACGGAACGACGACGGTCCTCGGCACGTACGTCGCCGACTCGTAGAACTGCTTGAGGAAGCTCCCTATGACCTCGGCATCGGTTTCGCCCGCTGAGCCGTCGACGCTGAAGCTATCGGCGCCGACCATCTTCGTGCCCCGGACGAACAGCGCCTGAGCCATGGCGTCGTCGCCGGCGCGCGCCAGCGCGAAGACGTCCTCATCAGCCGGCCGCGTGGTCGCTGTGACCTGCCGCTCGCTCACCGCCTCGATCGCCCTGATCTGGTCGCGAAGGAAACCCGCGCGCTCGTACTCCATGCGCTCCGCCGCCGCGTTCATCTCTGCCTTCAGAGCATCGACGACCTCGCGCGTCTTGCCCTCCAGGAACAGGATGACCTGGCGTATGACCTCGTCGTACTCCTCCCTGGTGCAGTACGACGTGCAGGGGGCGATGCAGCGCTTGATGTAGTAGTCCAGGCACGGGCGCGGATCGCTTCCGGTGATGGTCTTGGTGCACGACCGCCACGGGAACAGCTTCTTGACGACGTCGAGCGTCGTGCGCACCGACGAGGCGCTGGCGTACGGGCCGAAGTAGCGGCCGCCGTCGCGCGCGACGCGGCGCGTGATGTAGACGCGCGGCCATGGATCGGCCAGGTCCACCTTCAGGTACGGGTAGTGCTTGTCGTCCTTGAGCCGGATGTTGAACGCGGGCTGGTGGCGTTTCACCAGCGTCGCTTCGAGGTGGAGCGCCTCCTGGGGCGTCGACGTCAGGATGAAGTCGAAGCCCTCGATCGCTTCGGAGAGGGCGCGGGTCTTCGGCTCCATGCTGTGCGGCGCGCCGAAGTAGGCCCGGACGCGGCTGCGGAGGTTCGCAGCCTTGCCGACGTAGATGACGTCGCCTCCAGCGTCCCGCATGATGTAAACGCCGGGACGGGCCGGGAGCGCCTGAAGCTGCGCGGCAAACCGGGCGCGTTTGGTCGTCACACCTGGATTCTACCGCGAGGGACGCGCCTCCTCAGGAATCAAGGGGGGCGTGAAGGGTCACACGGTAGACGCAGTTGTCGGAGCCCGTAGCGACCGACTCGACCAGCTCGACCTTCGCATGGCGGCGCGCGTGGCGCTCGACGAGAATACGGACCCACGTCCCGCCGCAGTCGCACAGCTTGGGGTCGAGGCGGATGACGCCCTGGCGCACGTGCGGGCAGACGCACTCGCCCTGGTGCAACTCTCGCCAGATGATCTCGTCGGGCGACGGCCGTTCGAGGGCGATCTTGCTCGGCCCTGAGATGCGCATCCGCTCCAGGAAAGCTTCGAAGTCAAGGTCTGCCGGGATGTCCATCAGGGCGACGAAGCCGTGAGCGCAGACCTCGGCCTGAGCGTCCATCACCTGGCGCAGCGGTTCGCCTTCGAGCTGGTAGATGCCTTCGTACAGGCCGCCTACCAGCTTGTCGCGGAACTGCCGCATGATCTGCTCTACCCAATCGGGACCCGGTTGCGCCTCGGTCATTTCGTCACTCCCCTTCATGGCTCATGCCGCGCATGAGCGATCCCCCCGGCATCACGTGCCACTCGTGCGTGACCGTGTGCATTGCCACTGTCAGGTCTTCCTCGGAGCATTCCGACGGGCGCTCCGGCGTGAACTCGTTCAGCCCGTCGCGGCCGGCCTGCGCGATGCCCGCGCGGATCGTCTCGGCCAGCGCCTCCCGGTCGCAGTCGGCATCCGACGTCGCCACCCATACCCACGCTCCGACGCCGGCTGCGAGCGCGAGAACAGCCACCGTCGCCACCGGTATGACCCACCGAGCCATGCCGTATCGCCTCTCTACTGAGATTGGTCGCCTCAGGTTACCCGAACGGCACGTCCGGCGCAGAGGTATAGGCGGCCCTAGCGGTATGGTCCGTGTGGGCCGTGCGCATCATGCGCAGCCGACGGCCCGTCGCTAACGAGGGCCGAAAAGGGTCTCCTCAGGCAGCCGCCATTGGCGTACCATCTTGACGGCTACCGGTAGGATAGGTCTACCAGCTTCCCGGAGGTGCATCATGAAGATCCTCGTCACGCTCGACGGTTCCCAACGCTCCGAGGCCATCCTGCCCTCGGTGGAAGCCGTCGCCAGAGGCTGTGGGGCCGAGATTCACCTAATGACCGTAGTTCACACGCCCACGGCCGAGGGGCGCGCCCGGCGGCGTGTGGTCGACCCCCAGTACCCCACGGCATTCGGCGGCTCGCTGGGGGTGGCTTCACAAACAATTATTCGCGGCCGGGTTCAGACCGTTCCCGTCGAGACCAAGTCGCAGGCCATCGAGCGCCTCGAACACGAGGCCGACGAGTACCTCCAGAGCGTCGAGAAGCGCCTCCGGGGGCTCAGCATCACCCGCGTGGTCAAGATGTCTGACGCTCCTGAGAAGCCCATCCTGACCTACGCGAGAAAGCTCAAGCCCGACCTCATCGCCATGGCGACGCACGGCCGCACGGGTTTGGCGGCAGTGCTTCAGGGGAGCGTCGCCCGCGCTATCGTGAAAGCGCAGGTGGCGCCGGTGCTCCTAGTGCGGCCGAAGAATCTACGGGAGAGGAAGGGCAAGTAGCCGGTCATTCCGCGCCTGGGGAGTCGCCCGCGAGGCGCTCCGAGAAGAACGCCGTCAGGAGTTCGCGCAGGCGCTCCATGCCGCTCCACCAGAAGTGATCCGCGCCCTCGACGACCTCGAAGCGGGCGTTGGCACGGTCCGCGCACGACGCTCGAAGGCCTTCGGGCGGCGCTATCGTGTCGTTCCCTCCTGTGACCACAAGGACGGGCAGGCCATCCGGCAATCCGTCGAAACGCGCCGCGCCGGCGGGCGGCGAGACGAGCGCCATCGCCCGGACTGATGGCACACCCGGCGCCGCCGCGAGCGCCATCAGCGCGCCGAAGGAGTAGCCCGCCAGACCGAGGCGGCTATCATCCACCTCGCTGCGCCCGCTGAGCCACGCGATGGCCGCCTTCACGTCGTATTGTTCGCCGCGCCCACCGTCGAACGACCCCTCGCTGGCGCCAACGCCCCTGAAGTTGAACCGCAGCGCGACGATCCCGGCGCTCGCCAGCGCCGCGCACACCTCGTACACCACGCCGCTGCTCATGTCACCGCCATACTGCGGGTGCGGATGGCACATTACGACGCCCGGAGCGGGCGTCCTTTCCGGCAAGTGCAGCGCGCCTTCCAGCGTCAGGCTGCCCGAGGGGAATGTGACACGCTCGATCACGCTGGCGACCCATCGATGGCGCGAAGCCGGTCGCGGATTTCGCGGTAGCCCGTGAGCTTGATGCCCAGCGACTCCGCGTAGTCGCGCATCGAGCGGTCGCGGAACGTCACGTAGTCCGCCGCGCGGTACGGCGCGCTCTCGGTGATGGCAGACAGCTCGTCGCCCGGCGACGCCGGATGGATGAGAAAATGCGTCAGGCCCGGCTTCAGTTCAGCGAAGATCCTGCGGAAGGCGTCGGGCTTCTCTTCGGGCTCGTACTCGCCCAAAGTCCTGTGAATCATCCAGTCGAGGACAGGCCAGCCGGCTTCGTCCAGACGCCTCAGTTGCGCTTCCAGCGCGTCGGCGAACTCGCCCGCGCCACGCTCACGTAGCCACGCGACGTCCGTACGCTCGATGAACAGCGGCAGCCTGTACTCCAGCGCGAGCGACACGTACAGGGGCAGGAACTTCGGCGTGTACACGGTCCCCATATGGGTGTCGAGGTGGGTGACGTCGATGCCGGCCGCCAGCGCAGTGTCGATCTGGGCGCGCAGCTCAAGCTCGGCTTCCTCGACCGTCACGTTGGCGACAGCCTCGCCCGCTGTCCGCCAGAGGTAGCCCTGCGCGTCGTACAGGCCCGGCCCGCGCTCGCGGCCGGTGAGCGCCCGCCAACGCATGCGCTCGTACTCGCACGTCAGCGTCAGGTGCACGCCGAGGTCGAGTTCAGGGCGCGCCTTCTGCTCCGCCGCTACCAGCGGTAACCAGCAGCCGGGCACGAGGATCGATCCGCACGTGATGCTCCCGCTGGTCTGACACTCGACGAACGCCGCTACCGACGCGTGCGAGTACCCGATGTCGTCCGCGTGAACTACCAGAACGCGGTCGTCGGGACGATAGCCGAGGCGTTCGAGTGCGGTGGACATCTCTTACCGAACCCTAGCTCCGCGCCGGGCGGAAGCGGATGAGCGTCGTCTCGTCGCTGACGTCGTCGTACACTGCCTCAACCGGCATGCCGGGCCGCAGTTGGTCGTCCGGGCAATCGACGATGTTGGTCACGAGCCGCGGGCCTTCGTCCAGCTCGACGACAGCGAACTGGTACGGCACTTCGTCGGCGAAGCCGGGGACCAGCTTCTGGTGCATGATGCCGTAGCTGTAGAGGATGCCGCGCCCGCTGGTCGCGATGAACTCCACGCCGGTATCCCAGCAGTCCGGGCAGTGCTCGCGGCCGGGCAGACGGTAGCGGCCGCACTTCGCGCAGCGCGCCAGCACCAACTCATGCCTCTTCGCGCCCTCATAGAACGGCTCGGAGCCTTCGTCAGCGACCGGGATAGGCTTGTTGTACTCGCTCACGTCGACGTCCTCACGACGGCAGCGGGCTGAGAACCAGCGCGGCGTGGTGGTCAAGCACGCCACCGTTGCCGGTCACCAACACCAGGTCGTGTTTGCTCACCTGACGCTCGCCGCCCTGCCCTCGCGCCTGGATGATGCCCTCGGAAAGCGGCGTCATCCCCCACATGTAGTACGCCGAAAGCTGGCCGCCGCCGGTGTTCGTGGGCAGCGACCCGCCCGGGCCGAGCTTGCCATCGGCGACGAACGGACCGCCCTCGCCCTTCTTGCAGAACCCGTAGTCCTCCAGCGTGACGATGACCGTGTACGTGTAGCAGTCGTACACCTGCAGCACGTCGAAGTCGTTCACGCCGACGCCCGCCATGCGGAAAGCCTGGTCCTTCGCCAGCGGAGCGCCCGTCTGCGTGTCCACGTCCCATCCCTTTCTCTTGAGGTCGCCGGGGTGGCCCTGTCCCCAGCCCCAGAGGTAGACGGGCGGCTGCTTGAGATCCTTCGCGCGATCAGCAGCCGAGACGACGACGGCGACGCCTCCGTTGGACACCAGACAGCAGTCGAGCAGATGCAGCGGCTCGACCACCCAGCGCGAGGCATGATAGTCCTCGAGCGTGATGGGGTCGCGATGTTCGGCCAGCGGGCTCATGGCCGCCCACCTCCGCTGGGCGACCGCGACGGCGCCGAAGTGATCATTGGTCGTGCCGTACATGGCCATGTGACGGCGCGCGGCGAGGGCGTACTGGGCGTTGATGCCAGCCATGCCAAAGGCGGTGTACAGGCCCCCCATGCCGCGCGGCTGCATCTGGCGGGCGAACGCGCCCCCGTAGGCCGCGCCGCCGCTGCCGCCCTGCCGCAGGGGCGCGTCGGCGAAGACACAGACGACATTGGTCGCCAGGCCATAGATGACCCACATCGCAGCGTACTGGACCATCACCGCCGCGGTCGCGCCGCCCACGTTCACTGACGCGAGCATCTTGAGGTTGGTGAGGCCGAGGTGGTTCTGAAGGCCGATGCCACCCATGCCAGATAGGCTGGCAACGCCCTGGTTCACCAGCAGGCCATCGATGTCCTGCTTCTTGAGGCCGGAGTCCTCGACGGCCAGCCTGATGGCCTCGGCGGCGAGCCAGTCGGCGCTGTGGCCGTAGACGCGGCCCATCGCCGTGATCCCGAGGCCGGTGATGGCGGCCTTCCCTTTGAGGTCGCGCGGATCCATGACGTCCTCTCGTCCGTAACGCGAGCCTGAGTATCCCCGTACCAGCGCCAACGGGCAAGCGCGCCGACGGACGCCGGTCCCGCCGGTAAAATGGGCAGAGGAGGCAGCAGCATGTACGTCATCGGGACCGCAGGGCACGTCGACCACGGGAAGTCGGCGCTTGTGCATGCGCTGACGGGAATCGATCCCGACCGCCTCGAAGAAGAGAAGCGGCGCCGCCTGACCATCGACCTCGGCTTCGCGTGGCTGGAACTGCCTTCGGGACGCCAGGTGAGCATCGTCGATGTCCCAGGCCACGAGCGGTTCATCAAGAACATGCTGGCGGGCGTCAGCGGCATCGACCTGGCGCTCCTCGTCGTGGCCGCGGACGAGGGCGTGATGCCCCAGACATACGAGCACCTGGCCATCATCGACCTGTTGGACATCAAGACCGGCGTCGTCGCCATCACCAAGAGCGACCTCGTCACTCCCGACTTCCTGGACCTCGTGCGCGAGGACGTGTCGGGCGCCGTCAAGGGAACGTCGCTGGAGGGCTCGCCATTGGTCGCGTGTTCCGCCGTGACGCGCGAAGGCCTCGGCGAGCTGGTGGCAGCTATCGAAGGGCGACTACAGGCCGCCGCGCCGAAGCGTGATTTGGGCCGCCCCCGGCTGCCCATCGATCGCGTCTTCACTATCCAGGGCTTCGGCACCGTCGTCACGGGCACTCTGGCCGACGGTGCGCTGGAAAGCGGCGCAGAGGTCGAAATCCTGCCCGGCGGGCTGCGGGCGCGCATCCGTGGGCTTCAGGTTCACAAGAGCAAGGTCGATCGCGCGACACCGGGCGCCCGCACGGCGGTTAACCTATCTGGCGTCAGCAAGGACGACCTGCGCCGAGGGCAGGTTCTGGCGACACCCGGCTGGCTACAGCCGACGACGGCCATGGACGTGCGCCTGCGCGCGGTCAGCTATATGCGTCTGCCCGTCCGGCACAACCTCCATGTC
>JBBITS010000012.1:7105-7579 GCA_037440665.1 Chloroflexota bacterium | reverse complement strand
ACAGCGGGAGCGCCGAGGCCAACGCCGTGATCCGTCTCCTCGACTGCGATTCCGTGGAGCCGGGAGAGGTGGGGTGGGCGCAGGTGCGGACGACGGAGCCTGTCGCCGTTGTTAGGGGCGACCACTTCGTCGTCCGGACGGCGAACGACACGATAGCGGGTGGCGTCATCGTCGATCCGCACGCGCGCCGCCGCCGCCGCATGCACGCACTCACCATCGCGGCGCTGGAGGCGCTCACGCGCGATTCGCCTGAGGAGGTCGCCTTGGCCGCCCTTCGCTCAGAGGAGGGGGCAGACGTCGCTTCCCTCGCCCGCGCCGCCGGACTCAGCGACGCCGCAGCGGCTACATCGGTGGACGCGCTGGTGGCGGACGGACGCGCCATCAGAGTAGGCAGCGAAGGCGCGCTCTTCACTCGCGAGGGCTTCGCTGACCTCACGAAGCGCGCGCGAGCTGCGGTGGAGGCCTATCACACGC
>JBBITS010000012.1:0-7089 GCA_037440665.1 Chloroflexota bacterium | reverse complement strand
GTACGCTCTCCGGCGGAGCATGCCTCGCGAGGAGTTGCGCAGCCGCCTCCGGCTCACAGACACGCTTTTCACAGCGGCAGTCGAGCGGTGGATCGCCGACGGCGACCTAGTCCTTTCCGGCAGTGGCGACGGCGTGGGCCTGCCCGGCCGCGACGTGCGGCTGTCGGCGGCCCAACAGCGCTCCGTCGATGCCTACCTGGCGGCGCTGGAGTCCAACCCATTCAGCCCGCCGGCAGACGGCCGCCCCGACGCCGAACTCGTCGCCTACATGGCCGACGCCGGGATGATCGTTGACCTAGGTGACGGCATGGCGTTCGCGGCAAGGGCTTATCGCGACATGGTCGATCGCGTGACAGCCTACCTGAGCGAACACGCCACAATTACGCTGGCCCAGACGCGCGACCTGCTCGGCACGAGTCGCAGGTACGCGCAGGCGTTGCTGGAGCACCTGGATCGTCAGAAGATCACGCGGCGCTCCGGCGACGAGCGAGTGCTCAGGTAGCCGTCAGGAGGCCGGGACCAGGCGGCGCGCCCAGGCCTCGGCCTCTCGCTGCAGCCACTCCGCGGCATGCGCCCTCGCCTCTTCCAGAGGCATCCCCGGCGGGCAGAGGACCACCACTTCGTCGAACGGACCGCGCGCTTTCGACGAGAGATCGAGAGCGCCCGCGAAGATAACCGTGTGCTTTCTCCTCAACTGAGCCTCGCGGGCGACTTCGCCGGGCCCTTTGCCCTGCAGCGTCTGGCTATCGAGCCGCCCTTCGCCCGTCACCACGACGTCGGCCGCCGCGATGCGCTCCTCCAGGCCGAGGATGTCAGCGACCAGCGCGAAGCCCGGCGTGATCTTGCCTGCACAGAAGACGACCAGCCCGTAGGCCAGCCCCCCGGCTGCACCCGCGCCGGGCAGGTTCGCGAGGTCCAGCCCCATCTGCTCCCACACGACCGACGCCAGATGCGCCAGCGCGGCGTCCAGCTCGCGCACGGCCGCGCTGTCCGCTCCCTTCTGCGGTCCGTAGACCGCTGACGCGCCCTGAGGCCCGCACAACGGATTGACGACGTCGGTCGCCACGAACATCTCGGTGCCGCCCAGGCGTGCGTCACGGCCGCCGAGGTCGACACGGTCAAGATGCGCGAGCGCCGAGCCGCCCGGAGGCAGCTCAGCGCCGCCGGCGTCAAGGAAGCGCATGCCCAGCGCCGCCGCGGCGCCGGTCCCGCCGTCGTTGGTTGCGCTGCCGCCGACGCCAATGATGATCCGCCGGCAGCCGGCGTCCAGAGCGGCGCGCACAAGTTCCCCCGTGCCGTACGTGGAGGCGCGACGCGGGTCCAACTCCTCCGGCTGCAGAAGTGTCAGCCCTGACGCCGCCGCCATCTCGACAACGGCCGTGTCCCCACCGTCGATGACCGCCCAGGCAGCGTCCACCAGCGCGCCGAGAGGCCCGCGCACGCGTGTCACGCGCCGCTCGCCGCCCACGGCGCTGAGGATAACGTCGACGGTTCCCGGGCCGCCGTCGGCAATGGGCGCGACGTCGAGTTCAGCGTCCGGCCGCGCCCTGCGCACGCCGCGAGCGATGGCCTCGGCCGCCTCGACGGCCGTCAGCGTGCCTTTGAGCTCCTGCGGAGCTATCAGGATGCGCATGGCGCCCCAGCATACGCGGTGAGATCCGGGAGCGCAGGGTCCCAGCATGGGCAGCCTACCCCTCGGTCACGCAGAGTCCGAAAGATCAGGGACATCCCTGATATGCACGGGCGCGAACCCTGACGCACGATGGATGACATCATGAACAGCGCCCTTAACCGCTATCTACAGTCTCTGAAAGACGAACGCAGCCTCTCGCCGTACACGCTCCGCAACTACGAGGGCGACATCCGCGGACTGCTCGTCTTTCTCCGCGAGCGGCACATCGATCTGCCCGGCCTGACGCGCCAGAGCCTGCGCGACTACTTGGCCCGGCTGGTCTCCCAAAAGGTCTCGCCGGGCAGCATCCAGCGCAAGGTCAGCGCCATCCGCGGCTTCTACCGCTGGCTCGCCGCTCAGGGCCTGATCGCGACGAACCCGCTGGCGAACGTGCGTGGCCCGAGGAAGCCCCGCAGGCTCCCCTCGTTCCTCACCCAGGCCGAAGTCACCGCGCTCATCTCCTCACCGGCAGGCGGCAAGCCTCAGGCCATACGCGACCGCGCGATGCTCGAGCTGCTGTACGCCACGGGCCTGCGGGTAAGCGAGATCGTCGGGCTGGACACCCGCGACATGAACCTGCACGAGCAGTCGGTACGCGTGACCGGCAAGGGGAAGAAAGAGCGCGTGGTTCTCATGGGCGAACCGGCTCTCAGGGCCATCGAGCGCTATCTGCACGAGGCGCGCCCGGCGCTGGCGACCGGCGCGGAGGCCGCGCTCTTCTTGAACCGTGACGGCGGACGGCTATCGGTGCGGCGAGTGCAACTGCTCCTGCGCAAGTACGCGATGGCCGCGGGCATCGAGAAGCGGGCTCACCCGCATCTGCTGCGTCACACCTTCGCGACGCACCTGCTGGACGGAGGCGCCGACGTGCGCGTCGTCCAGGCGCTCCTGGGCCACGCCAACGTCAACACCACTCAGGTCTACCTGCACGTTACCGAGGAGCGGCAACGCGCGCTCATGGACGAATCGCTCGATGGCGTGGCACGCATTGAGGCGGAACGCCGGGCGCGGCGGTTCGCCCGGACCGCCGGCGCGGCAGTCTCCGTGGGCGACTCGCCTGGGCGAGAGCCGCCGACCATGCCGAAGGCCGGGTAGAATACGTCCGGCATGCGCATACTGCTGGTCAACGGCCCCAACCTGAACCTCCTCGGCACGCGCGAGCCGGACGTCTACGGCACGACCACTCTCGCCAAGATCGAAGAGGCGGTCTCCCGGCGCGCGCAGGAGCTGGGTCACGAGATCGTCGCCTTCCAGTCGAACAGCGAGGGCGACATCATCGACTTCCTCCAGGCGAACGCGATGGACGCAGGGGCGATCATCATCAACCCGGGCGCGCTCACGCACTACGGCATCGGCCTGCGCGACTGCCTGGCGGGCCTGAACGTCCCCGCCATCGAGGTCCACCTCTCGAACATCTACGCGCGGGAGGACTTCCGGAAGACCAGCGTCACCGCGCCGGTGTGCCGGGGCGTCGTCTCGGGCCTCGGACCGAAGGGCTACCTGCTGGCGCTGGAGGCGCTGACCGCGGGCTGACCTCGTTCCCTCCACAAACCCGAAACGGTACGATGAGTTCGCATCCGGTCCGCCCTTCAACTGAGGTCGCCATGAATCATCGCCTCCAGAAGCTCCGCGAAAAGCTCGACGAGCGGCGCGTCGACGCCGCGCTGATATCCAACGCGGTCAACCGCAGGTATCTCTCTGGCTTTACCGGCTCCGCCGGATGGCTGCTCATCACTCGCGACGAGGCCGTGCTGGCGACCGACTTCCGCTACTTCACGCAGTCGGCCGAGGAAGCGCCGGACTTCCGTCTGCACAAGGCCACCGGCACGTTCGAGCGGTGGATGACCGAACTGCTGCGCCCGCTGGGAAGCCGCAAGGTCGCGTTCGAGGCGGCCGACGTCAGCTATCAGACGTACCGGACGCTGCGGAAGTGCGCTGCGTCGCTGCCGGAGGGCGAGCGGCCGCAACTCACTCCGGTGAAGGACCTGGTCGAGTCGTTGCGCGCCATCAAAGCGCCGGACGAGGTCGAAGCCATCACCCGCGCCGTGGCGCTGGGCGACGAGGCGTTCGAGGACGTGGCCGCGCGGGTCGAGCCCGGCTGGACCGAGAAGCAGGTGGCTTGGGAGATCGAGAAGTACATCCGCGAGCGCGGCGGCGACGGCGTCTCGTTCAGCACCATCGTCGCGGGCGGCCCCTGGGGCGCGATAGTGCACGCGCACCCGCGCGACGAGCGTTTGGAAGCGGGACAGGGCATCGTCATCGACATGGGAGTGCGGCTGGACGGCTACGTCTCCGACCTGACGCGCACCATTGTGCTGGGCAGGCCGGACGATCAGTTCAAGCGCGTGTACGACATCGTCCTGACGGCGCAGCTTACCGCCGAGGAGCTGATCACGGTCGGCATGACGGGCAAAGAGGCCCACGAACTCGCCCACCGCGTTATCCGGGAGGCCGGCCACGGCGACGAGTTCGGCCACGGCCTGGGTCACGGCGTGGGCATGGAGGTCCACGAAGCGCCACGCCTAAATTCCACCTCTGAAGACGTGCTGCAGGACGGCATGGTGGTGACAGTCGAGCCGGGAATCTACATTCCGGGATGGGGCGGCGTGCGCATCGAGGACATGGCGGTGCTGGAGAGTGGGAAGCTCCGTATCCTCAGCCGCGCGCCCAAGCTCGCGTTCGGCTAGCAGCAGAGACGCAGTCGCAAGCGGCTGCCCTAAGGCGCGCGGCCGGTATACTGGGCTGCGGCTTGGGCGGCCGCACCACGTAGCCCCACCTGACGACAGGAGAAACCCCCTTGATCTCAACCGGAGAACTGAAGAAAGGCCTGACACTGGAGATCGACGGCACTGTATACCAGGTGCTGGACTACCAGCACATCAAGATGGGCCGCGGGTCGGCGCAGGTACGCCTGAAGCTCCGGGACATCCGAGGGGGCCACACCGTCGAGAAGACCGTCCAGGCGGGCGAGAAGTTCCCCCGCGCGCGCGTCGAACGCCACGAGATGCAGTACCTGTACAACGACGGCGAGATGTGGCACTTCATGAACAGCGAGACGTACGACCAGATCGCGCTCACACCAGCGCAGGTCGGCGACGCCAGCGACTACCTGGTGGAGAACGCCATGTGCGAGGTCGTGACGTACGAGAACGAGCCCATCGGCGTCGAGTTGCCGACATCAGTCGTTCTGACGGTCGCCGGCACCGAGCCGTGGGTGAAGGGTGACACCGCGCAGGGCGGCACCAAGCCCGCGCGCCTGGAGACGGGCCTGACCGTCAACGTTCCCCTGTTCGTGAACACCGGCGATAAGATAAAGGTGGACACGCGCACGGGCGAGTACCTCACGCGCGCCTAGCGCCGCGGCCTGGCGCCGCATTCCCGTCAGTCGCCTGGCACCGCGTCCAGGCGTGGCTCCTCGTCCAGCCATTCGCGGCGGAACTCCATGACGTAGAAACTGTTGCCCGCGCGGCGCACGCGGCTCACGACGCGGAACCCTGCCCGCATGAACGCCCTTTGGGCGCGCACGTTCCACTCCAGCGTCTTCAGGTGGACGCGACGCAGGCGGAGGCGCTCGAAGAGGTGGCCGATGAAAGCGCGCACGGCGTCGCTGCCGTACCCGTGGTTCCAGTATGCGCGCTCGCCAATGGTGATGCCGATCTCGGCCTCGCGCCGCATGGCGTCGACATTGTAGTACATGGCGTTGCCGATGTGCCGCCCCTGCAGGTCGTCGATGCTGAAGCTGCGGCGGTCGGGGCTGGGGTACTTCAGCTCCTCTTCAAGAAACGCCCGATAGTCGGTCAGTGTGCCGGTGAACGGCCGCGCGGCGTCGTAGCGCGATAGGTCCGGGTCGGAGCGCCAGCGGAAGTCGTCCTCCGCATCCGAGAGGCGCTTCTCGCGAAGGACGACCTTCTCGCCGCGAGCCACCTGTCCGGGCGCGACCGCCGTCATGACGTCCGCGTCTCCCTCTGGGCGATGATGGTGGCGGCCAGCCGCACGACGCTGGCCTCGTTGGGATAGGTCATGAGGCGCAACGCCTCCTCGATGGCGAACCACTCCACGCGATCGTACTCGTGGTCGTGCTCAGCCACGTCGCCGCCCGTAGGCCGCATCAGGAAGTGATGAACCGTCTTGTTGATCACGCTGCCGTCGCGCGGGTGCGCGAAGCGGTAGCGGACTTCTCCCAGCAGCCCGTCTATGCTGACCGTGAGGCCCGTCTCTTCGCTCACCTCGCGCAGAGCGGTTTCCTCCAGCGATTCGCCATCCACAGGCGTTCCTTTGGGGAGCGCCCATAGGCCCTCGCTCGCGCGTCCGCAGAGCACGATCTCGGTCCCGCGCGGCCCCACGCGATGGACGACGCCTCCCGCCGAAACCGAGCGTCCTTTGCGCCGCGCTGTGTGTTGCCGCCCCAATCGCGCTACCTCGGCCTCAGCCCCAGCGGGTCTTCGTTGAAGTTAGCAGCTATCAGCGCGTCCTCGATAGCCTCGCGAACACGCTGGTCGCGGGTGTCCAGCCCCTGTTCCAACGCCTTGCGAGCCTCCCTGCCTCCGATCTCGCCCAGCGCGTGAATCGCCGCCTCCTGTACCTCTGGATCATCATCGTTCATCAGGGGCGCGAGGTGCGGCACGAAGCTCTCCTCGCCGATCTCGCCTGACGCCATGGCGGCCTCGTAGCGCATCTCGGGATCGTCGCTGGCGAACTCGCGCACGACGTCATCGAGCCACAGCGCATCGCACGATCTCCCCATGGCGTGCACTGCGCTGACCTTGAGGCGCCGGTCACTGCCCCGGTACGCCTCGCGGATGAGGTCGGTCACCCACGGGAGGCTGCGCGCGCCGAGGGCTTCGAGGGCGCGCCCGCGCACTTCGGCGACTTCGTCCCCCCTAGTGGCGACTCGGCGAAGGGCCGCGTCGACAAGACCAGCGTCAGCCTGGTTGAGGTGCTCGAACTCGGCGAGGATGGCGTAGCGGCCGAGTCCCAGAGCGGCCTCGGCGCGCACGCGGGCGTCGGAGTCCTTTTCGACCATGGCCAGAAGGCGCTCCAGGAGCGCGTGATCCTCGCACTCCCAGAGGCCGCGAACGGCCAGCGCGCGCACGTTGGCGTCCTCGTCGGCCAGGCCGGCGAAGTAGACGGCGTCGAAGTCCAGCTCGATGTTGTCTTCCGCCAGTTCGGTAAGCCTGGCCAGAATCTGGCGGCGGCGCTCGGCCGGGAGGCTCGCCCACGCGCTCCTGAACTCAGCGACGCCATCGCGGTCCAGGGCCGACAGCCCCGCGAGCGCAACCGACCGTAGCGGTTGCGACGGGTCGGCGAGGTCGGCGAGAAGAGACGTCAGTGACACGGGCAAAAGGCTCCCGTATGGCCGAATTGGGGTCGCGTCTCTAGACTGCTGTAAATTCCGGCGGGCAGTCCCTGCGGTTTCC
>JBBITS010000011.1:0-20908 GCA_037440665.1 Chloroflexota bacterium | reverse complement strand
TTCGGTGAAAAGCGCGTCGAAGTACGTCGCGAAGCCCTCGTTGAGCCAGGCGTGCGACCAGTCCCGGCAGGTCAGCAGGTCGCCGAACCACTGATGGGCCAGCTGGTGGGCCAGCAGGCTGTCGCCGAGGGCCGCGTAGTCCGGCAAAGCGCGTTCGTCCTGGAGGATGTTTTCGGTGAGCGTCGTCGCCGAGATGTTCTCCATGCCGCCGAAGATGAAGTCGGCGACCACGGTCTGCGCGTACTTGGGGTACGGGTACGGGGCGACCTTGCCGGCGAAGAACCGCACCATCGCGGCCGTGCGGCCCAGCGCTCGCTTGCCATCGTCGAGACGCCCCGGAGGGACGTAGAACTCCAGGGGCACGCCGCCCTCGCGTTCGGTCCAGTGATCGAACTCCCCGGCGACAAGGCTGGTGAGATAGGCGACGTGCGGCGTCTCCTGATACCAGTGGAAGGTGCGCCGTCCGCGCGCGGCGTCCTCGCTCACGCTCACCAACTCGCCGTTGCCGACGACGAACATCGGCGACGGCACGGTGACCAGCAGCTCCGTCGAATGACGCTGGTTGGGGTAATCGAAGCACGGGAACCAGTGGCGCGAGTCTTCGTCCTGGCCCTGGCTCCAGCATTGCCGCGGCTTGTCGGGATAGGCATCCTCGGGCCCGACGAAGTATAGGCCCCGGCGCGGCGTGGTCTCGTAGCCGATGGCGACCTCGATCTCCTCGCCGGCGCCGTACGGACGATCGAGAGCGATAGCAAGCTTGCCATCGCTGTAGTCGAACGCAAGCTCGCCTCCCGACGCGGAGCGCACACCCTTGATGGCCATCTCCACGGCGTCGAACTCGACCCGCGTCAGACCGTCATTGATGGGCGTGAACGTGTGCCAGGCCGTGCCCCTGACCGACTTCCGCTCGAAGTCCAGCTCTATATCGAGGCGCACATGGCTGATGTCGGTGAGACGGTCGCGCGCGTACCTGGGACGGTCGCCGGGCAGGTTGAACGGACGTCCTGCGGCGAAGCCTGCCTCGCCGGTTCTTCTGCAATACAGGGCGCTCTCCTCGGGCACGGGGTCAGCTCCTTCCGCGCGAAGCGGCTTCGCGCCTTCGAGAGGCGCTATTGACCGCTCGCGATGTTCACCAGACGGTCTATTCCCCCGCCTTCGCGAAGCGGGGCATCCGCCGATTCTGTACGGAGAGCGCCTTGGAAGACAAGGCCAGGGGTGTCACCATGCGCAGGAGCCCCGCCCGCCGCGAACGCGGCCAAGTCTTCGTCATCGCCGCCATTCTTATCGTTCCGCTGGTTGCAGTCGCCGGCCTCGCCGTCGACCTTGGCTATGCGTACCTGAGCGTCCGCGACGCCCAGAACGCTGCCGACGCCGCTGCCATGGCCGGCGCCATCGAGATGCTTCAGGCTGACTGGACGGAAGCTGACGTCACAACCGCCGTCGAGTCGGCGGCGGCGCAGAACGGCGTCGACGTCGCCGAGGACTTGGAGTGCTGCGCATTCCAGGACACCGACGGCGATGGCCGGTCCGATCAGATCACGGTCACTGTGACCAGGCCGGCGCTGTTGTTCTTCCTTCGCGTAATCGGTGTCGACTCGCTGACGGCGCAGCGATCCGCGACGACTTCCGTCAGGCACGCCGCCGCCGGACCGCTCTGCCCCTGGGGCCTGGTCGCCCGCGGTTCGGAGAACCCAGAGGGCGACGTTCACTGGGGGTTCGAGACGGGCAAGGTGTACCTGCTGAAGGTCGACAACGGGCTTCAGGACAACGGGAACTTTCACGGCATGCGCGTCGGTGGGGGCGGCGTCAGCGTCTACCGCAGCACTATCGAGGCGGGCTGTACGGCCGACACGTTCGGCATCTACTCGGAGGGCGACGAAATCTACGTGGACACGCAGCCTGGAAACCTCGGCGCCGCGACCCGCGACGGCCTGAACACGCTCTACGACTACGAGCGGACCGACGGCATCTACGACTCCCAGGGCTACGGGTACTGCGATGTCGACTTCACGGAGACAGCAGACCCGGTGGTGGGCGTCCCACTGGCAGGCGAGCAGTGGGAGCCGCCCCGCTCTGGCTGCGGAACCGACGCCGCTGGTCTCGGGCGCATCGTCCTGGTGCCGATCATCGCGTCGTTGCCCAACGGGTCGAGCGACCCGGCGCAGATCGTCGGTGTCGCGGCGGCCTACGTCGCCGGGTGGGACCGCACGGGACCTCCCAGCGACACGCGTGTGCACGTCGTGTTCATGGAGCACGCGGTGTTCGACCCGCGCTGGCTCAGCGGGGAGAGCGACAATCCTCTGTCGCCCCTGCGCCCGGTTCTGACGCAGTAGCGCGCCCTACACCTGCTGCAACATCGCCTGGATCTGCTGTGTGTGATCGGCGTCGTGGACGCGCTGAAAGACGGCCCACTGCAAGGCGTTGATGGGTCCGAAGAACGGGTGCTCGAAGAGCAGATCTCCGTTCACTTCGGCGGGCAGACCATCGATGACCTGCAAGAGTTCGGCGTGTGCGGCGTCGAGGCTAGCCGAGAGTTCAGCCAGCGGGCTGGTTGCGGACGGGACGGCCGGTCCAGACCTCAGCCCCTTGCCGTCGTAAGACTCGCCGCGCGCGATCTTCTCGACGATCGTCGCCACCCAGCGCTGGGCCTGTGTTGCGTGGTGCAGGACGTCCTTCACACACCACTCGTCACCGGGCGGGCGGATGGACGCGCGCTCGTCGGTGAGCCCGTCGAGCGCGGCCAGAAGCTGCCGATGCTGGCCCGCGATCAGGTCCTTGATGGCTTCGCGGGGCTTGGTGGCATTATGGGCGAGGTAGCCGCGGATGCGCTCGCGCAGCTCTTCGGTGATCTCGGTCATGGCATGAACCTCCTTGCTGAATGCAGGGCGACGTTCCGGCTAGCCGCCGGCGGCCAGCGCCTCTTCCTTGCTCTCCCGCTTCGGGAAGAACCTACGGAACAGGCGCGGCACGTCGCCTTCTTCCCACGTCACCAGCAGCATACTCGCGACGAACACCGAGCTGTACGCGCCGGTGACGGTGCCAATGAGCAGCACTAGGAGGAACGGCTGAATCGTCCCTCCGGCAATGAGAAGCAGCGCCAGGATAGAAAACACCAGCGTCAACGACGTGTTGAACGACCGGCCCACGGTCTGCATGAGGCTCGTGTTCACCGATACGGGGAACGGGCGCCGCAGGTGTACGCGCACCGTCTCGCGAACGCGGTCGAACACAACGATGGAGTCGTGGACGCTGAAGCCGATAACGGTGAGCAGACCCGTGATGAACATCGTGTTGACCTCGGTGCCCAAGAATTTCCCGAACAGCGAGAACACGCCCACCACAAGCAGGACGTCGTGCATGAGCGCGATGATCGCCGCAAAGCCGTAGCGCACCGGGTTCGGCACCGCGCGGAACGCCCACGAGATGTACAGAAGGATCGCCACCGAGGCCACGGCCACGGCGATGGCCGCATTACGCCCGATTTCCCGTGACACCGTGCCCGAGACGGTGCTGACGTCGTAGAACTTGTTTTCCTCGCCGCCCGGCGTGACCATCGGGCCGAACCGCTCGATGAGATCGTCGCGGAGCTGGTCGGCCTCGCCCAGCGGCGCGGCGCCCACAGGCGGCGCCTCGGCCACGCCCGCCAGCTCGTCGGTGCGCACCAAGAACGCGCCATCGTCGGTGCGCTGCACGCGCGCCTCGGGATGACCAAGGTCAGACAGCGTGGACCGCAGGTCTTCGGTGCTCACCTGGTTCACGAACTTCACGCTGAACGTCGTACCCGACGTGAACTCGATGCCGGGCTTGAGCCGCGGCGGAATCAGCAGCGAGATGGCGCCGGGAATCAGCACGATGAGCGACGCCAGATAGAACCAGTTGCGCTTGCCGACGAAGTCGATCATCCCTCGGGCCTCCCGGGCGTGGCCGGCGCGGGCCGCGCGCCCTGGCGTCCTTCCGCCTCGCTCTCCGGCGGGTCCGACGTCCACAGCCCCAGATAGCGGATCAGCGGCGTGCGGATGGCGACCTCCAGGAACTGGCGCGTGACCGTGATGGCCGAAAGCATGCTGATCAGCACGCCGATGGCCAGCGTGACGGCGAAGCCCTTCACCAGCGCGGCGTCGAACTGGTCGCCGAACCAGAACAGAATGGCGCACGTTATCAGCGTCGACACGTTGCTGTCGCGGATGGACGACCACGCGCGCGAGAATCCCGCGTCGAGCGCCGACATGAGGGTGCGTCCGTGCCGCAGCTCCTCCTTCATGCGCTCGAAGATCAGGATGTTCGCGTCGACGGCCATTCCGACGGACAGCACGAACGCGGCGATGCCCGACAGCGTCAGCGTCACAGGCCAGATCTTGAAGATGGCCAGCACCACGGAGGTGTAGACCACCAGCGCCAGCGACGCCAGCACTCCAGGCAGGCGGTAGTACAGGATCATGAAGAGCATGATGAGCAGCAGGGCGACCTCGCCCGCCATCACGCTGTCGCGCACGGTCTGGTCGCCGAGCGTAGCATCGACTTCGTCGGCCTGCACGACGCGCAGCGGCACCGGGAACGCGCCTGAGTTCAGCAACGTCCGCAGCTCGCGCGCGTCGTCGAACGAAAGGCCCGTGATGCGCCCCTGTGTCGTGATCTGGCTCTGCACGGTGGGCGCAATCACCCCTCCATCCTCGCCGCGGATGGGCTCGCCATCGAGGAAGAAGGTCATCGGGAAGCCCGGCTTCGTGTCGCTGGGCTGCAGGCGCTCGGTGATCTGGCCCAGGAGGTCTCCGCCCTGGTCGTTGAACTCGAACAGCAACTCCGGGTTCCCAAACGTGTCGGCGCCGACCGCCGTGTTCGGCCGCAGGTAGCGGCCCGTCAACTCTGTCGTGACGCCGTTGAGTTCGCCCGTCGCGGGCTGCCACACAATCTGGTCGCGGTTCTGAACCTGGTCGATACCGACGTACGACACCTCGGCGATCTTCGTCTCGGGCGTCGGCTGGGGCGAAGCCTCCGGCGTCGGCGCGGTCTCTCCCGCCGCCGGGACGGGCGTCGCCTCTGGCGTCGGCGCTTCCGGGCCGAAGTCCGAAGGCGTCGGCGAAGCCTCGGGCGTCTCGCCGGGGATACCAACCTCGGTACCCGCCCGGATCAGGTAGTTGCCGCTGGCGTCGGTTGCGGGCTCGCAGGTGCCCTCGCGGTACTGGATGTCGCCGTTGGTCACGATGGCGACGTTGCCTCCGGCGTCCTGGACAGGCTCGCAGACCTGGAGCAGCGCCGTCCGGCCGAGCCGGTTCTGCGCCTCGGAGATGGAAAGCCCCGGCACCTGCACCGACAGCCGGTCGCTGCCGAGGCGCGAGATCTCCGATTCCGCGACGCCGAAGGCATTGATGCGGCGCTCGATGATGCGCTCAGCGCCGTCGAGGGCGTCGTCGATGTCGATGCCCGAGCTGGCGAGCGCGCCCGGGTCGGGCTCCAGCACCAGGCGGGTGCCGCCGCGCAGGTCGAGGCCCAGCGTCATGCTCCGGCGCTCGAGGTCGACGATGGTCAGCCTGCCGTCCTTGATGGACGGCACCCTGAGGTCAACGCCGCGCCCCGATGGCCACGGGAACCAGTCGGGCAGGTAGCGGTCCGGCTCCGACGGCCAGATGGCGACCAGCGACAGGCCGGTGACCACCAGCGCCAGAAGCGACAGCAGTTGGGGCCGCCACCGCGATAGCCTCACGCGCCCGCCTCTTTCTTGCCGCGCCGCTCCGGCGCGGCCGCAATCACGCTGCCGTCGGCGGCCCGCAGCCGCCGCGAGACGCCCGCGGGTACAGCCTTCACGTCAATGCCGGGCGCCAGGTTCAGGATGATCTCCACGTGTCCCTGGTCCGGGACGCGTATCTCCTTCACCGTCGCGATGAGCCCGCCGGTCGTCAGCACCTCGTCCCCGACCTTCAGGTCACGGATGTCGGCCTGTTGGCGCTTCTGCTCCTGCGTCATCGGCCGGATGACGATGAGGTAGAACGCGACGATGACGCCGACGATGACGATGAAGCCAAATTCCGCCGCGTTCATGGTCCGCGCTACTCTCTCCGATCGCGGGCGGCGCGCGCCAGGGCGAGCGCTTCCTCCCGCGTGGTGATCTCGCCGCTGGCCTGCGCCTCTTCGATGGCGCGCAGGACGCGCCCCACTTCGGGCCCCGGCTCCAGACCCAGTTCAGCCATCACGTCGTGCCCCGTTACCAGGCGCGGCGGCGAGACCAGCGTCTCGTCCTCGAACCGGCTCCGCAGCACCCACGCCAGGTACTCGACGTGTGCCCGCCAGCTCCGCTCGTCCGCCTTCGGGCCGCGAGCGGCCAGATGGTCGGCCAAGCTCAGCAACAAAAGCCCCGTCGAGGCGTCCCCGGTGTCCCTGAAGAACCGGGACAGGGCTCGACGGGTCGGGCGTTCGCCGGGCGCCGCCAATTGTAGCGGCCGCAGATGCTCTCGGACCAGCGTCGCTACGTACTCGGCCTCCCGCCCACTGAAACGCAGGCGGCGCATGATCCGTTGCGCCGCCTCCGCGCCCAGTTCGGCATGGCCGAAGAAGCGGATGCGGCCCGTGGCGTCGGGCGCGCGGGTCTGGGGCTTGGCCACGTCATGCAGGAGGCCGGCCAGCTTCAGAAGCGCCCGCCTGGGCCGGCCGGCTACCGGCTCGTCGTCCAGATGCGCGCGGAGGTCCGCGAACGCGAAGGCGTCCCACAGCGCCCGCCACACCGGCGCGAGCGGCTTTCGCCCAGGCGAGTCGCCTTCGGAGGCGTCCGGCTCGTCAGACCCCAAGAGTCCATCCAGTGCCCGCACCGTCTCCAAAGCGTGGTCGAAAACGTCGTAGTAGTGCTCCTTCGGCTGGACGACGCCCCGGCCCGCGCAGACCTCCGGAAACTCGGTCTCCAGCAGACCAAGGGCGTCCATAAGCCGCAGTCCGCCGTGGGCGTCGTCCGTCGCGCAGACGCGAACCAGCTCGTCGCGCCGCCGCTCCGGCGAGGCCAGCGGCAGGAGACTCGACTTCGCGCGCGCCAGGTCGAGCGTTGCGTCGTCGGCGTTCAACTTCAGTTCCACGGCCAGGCGCGCGAGGCGGAGGAGACGCAGCGGGTCATCGTCGAAGACGACGGGCGAGACGGCGCGCAGACGCCGTGCCCCGGCATCGGCTGCGCCTCCCAGCGGATCGATGACGTTGCCCGCGCCGGCGAGGCGAAGAGCGACGGCGCCGATGGTGAAGTCGCGCGCGCGAAGGTCGTCGTCGATCCCGCCGCGCAGCGCCGCCAGGTCGACGCACGCGATAGGGCCAGCGTCGAGCGCGACGCGAGCGACGTGACGCTCCTCGCTAAGGGAGACGAAATGACCGTTGAGGACGCGCGCGACCTGGCGGCCCGCGGCGAGCGCGTCGCCCGGCAGCGCGAGGTCAACGTCGCGCACTGGACGGCCGAGGAGCAGATCGCGCACGGTGCCGCCAACGACGAAAGCGCCCTGCAGGGCGGGCAGCCCGGCAAGGCGCGTCAGCAGATTCCTGGTCTGCGGTTCGAGGCGGGCGAGGAGATCGTCTGCGTTCATCCAGTCCTTCCCGGGAAGGACGAAGCGGCCTACAGGCCCGCCCCCACCTCCTCGCGCTCCTCCTCTTCCTCCTCCTCCTGCCGCGCCTCGACGATCTCCTCCATGTCCTCCACGTAGTCGATATAGAGCACACCGTTGAGGTGGTCGATCTCGTGCTCCAGCGCCTGCGCCAGCAGATCGTTCTCGGCTTTGATGCGCACTTCCCTCCCCTCGCGGTTCAGCGCCTTGACGGTGACCTTCTCCGAGCGCGGAACCAGCGCCTGCAGCCCCGGGATCGACAGGCAGCCCTCCCATACCTTGCGTAGCCCGGATTTCCTGACGACCGCGGGGTTGATGAGGGCGAAGGGCTCCTCGCCGGGCATCCCGATGACACAGACGCGCAGCGAGACGCCGACCTGCGGCGCCGCGAGGCCGACGCCCGGCGCGGCCTGCATCGTCTCAATCATGTCGTCGATGAGCTTCTGGAGGGACGCGTCGATGCGGGTGACCTTCTTCGCCTTCTGGCGGAGAACGGGGTCGGTAGTGAAAGCGGCGCTCGGCGGCCCCTTGCGCCGGAGGGCGTTGATGGTGCGAATTGGCAGAATGGACATGCGGGCCTCCCTCTCAGTCGAAGACTCGACTCTGGCGAGATGCACGTTCATTCTAGGTTAGCGTCCGGAGGCCCGCCAACCGCCGCTTCCGGGGCGCCCTACAGCAAGGTCACGGGATCGATGTCCACCGCCCATCCCTGCGGCAACGCGGAGTCTCGCAGCAGCTCACCGGGGTCGGGCCCGCGCAGGACGACCTGCCAGCGCCAGCGTCCGCGCAGCCGGGAGACGTAGGCCGGAGCCGGGCCTCGCACGTCGAGGTCGAGCCCGCGCCGGTCGCGCTCGTGGGTGAGGGCGCGCGCCACGCGCACGGCCTCCTGGTGAGCGTACTCGGCGCTGGTATGATGGAACAGCAGCTTCGCGAGCCGCGCGAAGGGCGGATAGCCGGCGCGCTGCCGCAGCTCCAGCTCCCGCGCCGCGAAGCCCTCGTAGTCGTACCGCGAGGCGTGTTCGATAGCCGGGTGCTCCGGCGTGTACGTCTGAATGATCACGCGCCCGTCGAGGGCCGCACGGCCGGCCCGGCCTGCCACCTGCGTCAGTATCTGGAACGAGCGCTCGCCCGAACGGTAGTCCGGCAGGTGCAGCCCGACGTCGGCCGACACGACGCCCACCAGCGTCACCGAGGGAAGGTCCAGGCCTTTCGCCAGCATCTGCGTCCCCACCAGCACGTCGGCCTCGTGCGCCAGGAAGCTGGCGAGGATGCGCTCGTGCGCGCCGCGCCGTCCTGTCACGTCGCGGTCCCAGCGCAGAACCCGCGCCTCCGGAAACAGGCGCTTCGTCTCCTCCTCGACGCGCTCAACGCCGACGCCGAGCATGCGGATACGTTCGCCCTCGCACGCCGGGCAAGCCTGGGGCACGCGACGGCGGCGGTTGCACTGGTGGCACACCAGGCGGTCGTACTCGCGGTGGTAGGTCAAGGCGACGTCGCACGACGAGCACTCCGGGACGAAACCGCAGTCGCGGCACTGAAGGAAGCCCGCCGTGCCGCGCCGGTTGAGGAAGAGGATCGCCTGCTCGCCGCGCGAGAGCGTCTCCTGCATCGCCCATTGCAGCTCGAGGCTGAAGACGCTGCGGTTGCCCGTCCGCAGCTCCTCGCGCAGATCGACCACGTGAATGGGCGGCAGCTCTAGCGCCGACGACAGCTCCACGCTCCCATCGCCGCCCACCGTCGCGCGCACACGTTCCGGCAGCTCCAGCAGACGATAGTGCCCTTCCTGCGCGCGGTGGTAGCTCACGACGTCGGGCGTCGCTGAGCCGAGGACGAGCGCCGCGCCGGTCAGGCGCGCCAGCACCTCGGCCGTCTCGCGGACGTGATAGCGCGGCGGCGGGTCGTGCTGTTTGTACGTCCACTCGTGCTCTTCATCGACGACGATCAGGCCGAGGTCCGGTTGGGGCGCGAACAGCGCCGAGCGCGGCCCGACGACAACGTCGTACTGCCCGTCGCGGATGCCGTGCCACTGATCGTGCAGTTCGCCCTCGGACAGACCGCTGTGGATGACGGCGACGCGGCCGGGAAAGCGCTCAGCTAACCGGCGCACGGTCTGCGGCGTCAGGGCGATCTCCGGCACGAGGACAAGGCCGCGCTTGCCAAGATCGACCGCCGTTTGCAGCGCGCGCAGGTAGACCTCGGTCTTGCCGGAGCCCGTGACGCCGTGCAGGAGGAACAGGCGCGGGTGACCCGGCGCGGGGTAGGAAAGCGACCGCTCGATCTCAGCGAAAGCGGCCTGCTGCAGCGGCGTAAGTTCAGGCGGCGGACGGAAGGGCGCGCGTAGGTCGGCGAGCGGATCCCGCTCTACGCGCTCGGCGCGCGCGCGCACCAGCCCGCGCTCTTCCAGGTAACGCAGGCCCTTCGCGTCGAGACCGGTGGCGGCCCGCAAGGCGGGCAGCGTCATCTCTCCGCTCACGGCCAGGACGCGCAAGGCTTTCGCCCTGCGGCTGGCGCGCTTGAGGCCGGCGGCCGCTGCCAGCGCCTCTTCAGCGGCGACGGCCAGCGCTACGACGGTTACCGACTTCGGGCCGATGGACGGGCGCGCCAGTTCGTACCGCCGCTCAACGGCTCCCCTAACCTCCAGTTGCCTGATGGCCGCTTCCGGATGGCGAAGCCGGAGGCGCGCCTTCAGCTCCTCGACTTCCATCTCGCCCGCGAGGACCAGCGCGTCCATGACTTCCCGCTGCTTCGGCGTGAGGTCCAGGCTTTCGAGGTCTGCCTCAGTGAGCAGCGACCGGACCAGCGTCAAAGGCTTCTGCTCGAAACCAGGCGGCAGCATCAGGGCGACGGCGTCGAACAGCGGCGCCTGGTAGTAGTCGGCGATCCAGCGAGCCAGCTCGACGCGCTCGGGCGAAACCACAGGACGATCGCCGACAACGGCGGCGATGTCGCGCGTCTGAGGATGGCCCGGCGTCTCGCTGACCTCCACGACCACGCCCTGAAGCTGTCGACGTCCGAAGGGGACGTAGACGCCCGAGCCGGAGGTCACGTCCAGGCGGGGTGGAACGCTGTAGCTGAACGCCCGGCGGTGCGGCAGGCCGGAGTTGACGGCGACATCGGCGTAGAGGGTCTTCCCTGACACGCGGCAGTATAGCCCGCGGCAGGCCTGATGGCTGTCGCCCGGCGACAGACAGGGGAGACCCAGCAAATGAAGGCCACCTTTCAAGGTGGCCGTGGCCTTGTCGCGTGAATCGACGGGAAGGGCTGTCGCCCGGCGACAGAAAAGGGAGGCCCACGCCTCCCATTGACTGATAACCGGGACCGCTGGAGCCGCGCCGCTATTTCGTCGGCCGCGCCTTCTCCTTAATGCGCGCCGCCTTCCCCGCCCGCTCGCGCAGGTAGTAGAGGCGGGCGCGACGCACCTGGCCGTGCCGTGTGACCTCGACCTTCTCGATGCGCGGCGAGTGGAGCAGGAACGTCCGCTCGATGCCCACGCCGTTGCTCACGCGGCGGACGCTGAACGACGCGTTGGCGCCGCCGTGGCGGCGCAGCACGACGCCCTCGAACACCTGGACGCGCTCGCGGCCGCCCTCGACGACCTTGGCGTGGACGCGGACGGTGTCGCCCGGCCCGAACTCAGGGATGTTCGGGTTCGGCGTCACGGGAACGTAACGGGTGAGGTCTACCGGCATGGCGCAGGCATGGTAGCGAAGGCCCCCGGCTGCAGCAAGGTGACAGAACGCACGAGGCCGGCGCGTGTGGCGCCGGCCTCGGTTGTTCACGCTGCTCGCTGCGATCAGGCTGGCGGGCCGCCGTCGATCTGGATGTTGGCCTGACCTCCCCACGCCAGCTCGGGCTTCCCACCGGACGGCGGCTGCACAGGTTCGTCCGTCTTTTCGGCGGTCACTGGCTCACCGGGGGCGCTGGGCGGCGGGCCGGCCTTCTGCCGTTGCTCGCGGTACGCCTTCCACTCCTCGCTGGAGCTGGAAAGGAGCTTGTGCAGGTCGTCGCCCTCGATGGTTTCGACGTCGAGCAGCACCTCGACGACCTGATCGAGCTTCTCTCGGTTCTCGGTCAGCACCTTCTTCGCGGTGTGGTACGCCTTGTCGATGATGCGGCGGACCTCTTCGTCGATCTCCTCGGCGACCTTCTCGGAGTAGTTGCGCTGCTCGGCAATCTCGCGGCCGAGGAAGATGAGCTCTTCCTTGCGGCCGAAGGTCCGAGGCCCCAGGCGCTCGCTCATGCCCCACTGCGTCACCATCTGGCGGGCGATGTGGGTGGCGCGCTCGATGTCGTTCTGAGGTCCTGTGGTCATCTCGCCCAACACCAGTTCCTCGGCCACGTGGCCGCCCAGCGTAGCGGCAAGCATGTCCTGGAACTGAGAGCGTGTGCCCAGATGGCGGTCCTCCTCGGGCAGGAAGCGCGTGAAGCCACCCGCCATGCCTCGCGACACGATGCTGATCTTGAAGGGCGGGTCGGCGTGCTCAAGGGTGTAACCCACCAGCGCGTGACCAGCCTCGTGGTAGGCGATGATGCGCTTTTCCTCCGGCGTTATCACGCGGCTCTTGCGCTCGGGACCGGCGATCACGCGGTCCACGGCCTCGTTGAACTCGCCCATGGAGATGCGTTTCTTGTTGGCGCGGGCGGCGAGAATGGCGGCCTCGTTCACGAGGTTCGCCAGGTCAGCCCCCGAGAAGCCCGGCGTCTGCTTGGCGAGCGTCAGCAACTCGACGTCCTTTTCCAGAGGCTTGCCCTTGACGTGCACCCCCAGGATCGCCTCGCGGCCGCGCACGTCGGGCCGGTCGAGCACGACCTGGCGGTCGAAACGGCCGGGACGCAGCAGGGCGGGGTCGAGGATGTCGGGCCGGTTGGTCGCGGCGACGACGATGACGTTGGTGTTGGTGTCGAACCCATCCATCTCCACCAGAATCTGGTTCAGCGTCTGCTCGCGCTCATCGTGGCTGCCACCGAGGCCGGCGCCGCGCTGCCGCCCCACGGCGTCGATCTCGTCCACGAAAACGATGCACGGCGCGTTGCGCTTGGCCTGATCGAACAGGTCGCGTACGCGGCTCGCGCCCACGCCGACGAACATCTCCACGAACTCGGAGCCGCTGATGGAGAAGAACGGAACGCCCGCCTCGCCCGCGACCGCGCGAGAGAGCAGCGTCTTGCCCGTCCCCGGAGGCCCCACCAGCAACACGCCGCGCGGGATGCGGGCGCCCAGCGAGGCGAACTTCTCGGGGTACTTCAGGAACTCGACGACCTCCTGCAACTCCTCCTTGGCCTCATCGACGCCCGCGACGTCGATGAACGTCACGGTCGGCTTGTTGCCCGTGAACATGCGCGCGCGGCTCTTGCCGAAGTTCATCGCCTGCGTGTTGGAGCCCTGCGCCTGGCGCATCATGAACACGAGTATGGCGCCGAAGACCAGCATCGGCAGGAGGCTTACCAGCAGGCCGATCCAGTTGCCGAACTGGCTCGGCTGCTTGACGTTGATCTGAATGCCTTCCTCGACGTAGTCGACGTTGTTGTCCTTCAGAAGCTGGAAGAGATCTGTCCCCTCGGGCAGACGCGACTTGACGGTCGTGGAATCGCTCTTGAGCTTCACGGTCAGCGACTGGCCGGAGACGTTGATGCTGTCTACCTCTCCGTCCTGCGCCAACTGGATCACTTCAGTGAGCGTCTTGCTCTCCGTGTCGCTAGACGAGTTGAAGAACGTCACGACGATGGCGATGACCGCGACGAGGATGAGCAGGTAGATGAAGCTGTTGCGCAGCCAGCGGGAAGTCATGCGGGCCCCGGAATCTAGAACGCCCGGAAGGGGGCGTTCGTTCACTTGACCTCATTATATACGGGCGCATGGGGGTCAGCTACCGAAACCGGCAGACACCCGGTCACGCCCGCTGATCCACTTGAATTATCGGCCCGAACGCCCGGACCCGATACGTGGAACGGCCTCGAAGCCAGCGGGCGCCTGAACAGGCGTCCTAACCGTCATCGTCCGAAGCTAGCTTCCCGCCCTGGGCCCAGTTCTCCCGAGCGATCTCCTCGAAGATGACGATGGTGTTCTCCGGGGTCGTCTGGGCGATGTTGCACACGGCCTCGGTGATGGCCCTGGCCAGTTCCTGCTTCTGGGCATGGGTCCGGCCCGGCCACAATTCGACGCGGACAATCGGCATCTGCTCATCTCCTCCCCTGGAGTCCCGAATCTGGCGAGCGCGATCATACTCCCGCGGCTGCCGAGGCGCGAGCTAGTGCGAATCTGGCCAATACGCCATTTACGCCGTATTATGGGGGCCGTTAATCCGGCTGCCCCGCTTGTATCAGGAATCCGGCTGGCGATGACGACTCAGGTCATTGCGATCCCACGCGCCCGCGCCGAAACCGAGCGGGCGGCAGCCGCCCCGTGGGCTCTGCGCCTGTGGGCCTTCCTCTGGCGGCACTGGGGAGCTCTCGCGGCCATGGCCCTTGCCATCGGCATTCACGTCCCGACCCTCGGGTACTACTTCGGTGGCGACGACCTGGTCGTCATGGGCGACATAGCCGCCAAACCCTTCGGCCCCTGGTTCGCCGACGTGTTCTTCCTCCGCGACGTCACCCCGAACTGGCGCCCTCTTACCCACCTCATCTACTGGAGCGAGTTCCAGGTCTTCGGGCTCAACGCCCTGGCCTTCCGTCTGGTCAACCTCGGGGTTCACACGGCCAGCGTCGGCCTGCTGTACGCCTTCGCCGGCAGGGTCAGCGGACGCCGGGGTGCCGGCGCATTCGTCGCGGCGGGTTTCGCCGCCTTCGGGGCGCACTTCGACACCGTGTCGTACATCACGGCGTTGCCGCATTTGCTGGCCACGTTCCTGGTCATCGCCTCGATGTTCATGATGTTCGGCTACGCCCGCAGCGGCGGCACGCGGCACGAACTCTACGCCGGCAGCGTGGCCGCCTTCATCATGGTGCTCCTGGTGAACGAAGGCTCGGTGATCTTCGCGCCGGCCGTGGCCCTGGTGTACGTACTGTTCGCGCCGCGCCCCCTGTCACTGGCGAGGGCGGCTGCGGCCGCGCTGCCGTTTGCCATCATCTTCTGGGGCTTCTTCGCCTTCTATCAGACGTGCGAGTGCGAGAACATCAAGGTCAGCACGCGCGACATGGACTGGGGGCCCCACCAGTTCCGCAACCTGTGGCTCTACCTCTCGTGGCTCGTCCTCCCGACGGGCACGCTCGACTACCAGGCCCACCCCATGCACTGGATCATGGGCTCGGTCGTGCTGGTGGTCGCAGCAGCGGCGTTCGTTCGCGGCCCGAACTGGCTGCGGTTGGCGGCGGTGACGATGGTTCTGGCGCTGTTGCCCTTCACGCCGGTGAAGGTGTGGACAGCGCCCCGGTACACCTACGCGTCGGCCCCGTTCTTCCTGATGTTCGCCGTGGCGCTCCTCTTACCCCTGTGGGAGCGCGCGTATGCGCTCTGGAAGCCCGGCGCCGTGCTCGCGGCTCTCCTGTTCTCGGCGTCGTTGATGAGCTTCTACGGGCATCAGACATACGTTCACAACGGCATCGTCGGCAGGATGACGCGGCCTTGGGAATTCGCCGTCACCGAACTGCGGTCCATATACCCGGAAGTGCCCCCCGGCACGACCATCTACGTCCTAGACGGGCCGTGGTCCGACCCGCTCTGGCAGTTGTACTGGATGCCCTCCGTCGGCCGCGTGCTCTACGGCGACGCCAGAGTCCTGGCGATGGACGGCCCCGACTTCGTCGAGACGCATCCCGAGCTTCTGCCCAACGAGATCGTCCTGATGTACCGGGGCGGTGAACTGCGCCGCCCGTACCCAGGCGAGCTGCCCATCCAGCCCGCGCTCTTCCCAGAAGTGATCCAGTAGCCCGACGCACGCCTTGACCCGCCCCGGCCCGCCCCGTACGCTGGCCGCCGTGAAGGCGGAGATCGTCGCTATCGGCACCGAGATCCTGCTCGGCGAGATCGTCGACACCAACAGCCGCTACGTCGCCTCACAGCTCCCCGCGCTGGGCATCGACGTCTACTTCACCGCCACCGTCGGCGACAATCTCGCGCGTATCTGCGATGTCCTGCGTCTGGCGCTCGACCGCGCCGACGTCGTGATCGTCACCGGCGGTCTGGGGCCCACCGAGGACGACCTGACGCGCGAGGCCATCGCCGCCGTCCTGGGGGAGGACCTCCGCGTGGACCCGGCCGAAGAGCAACGTCTGCGCGACTTCTTCGCCAGCCGCGGCGCGGCGATGCCCGAGCGCAACGTCAAGCAGGCCACCATCATTCCGTCGGGGCGCTTTCTCCCCAACCCGCGGGGCACTGCGCCGGGGTGGTGGGTGGAGAAGGGCGGCAAGATCATCGTCGCCATGCCCGGCCCCCCCGTCGAGATGACCCGCATGTGGCAGAACGAGGTCGCGCCGGAACTCCGCAAACGGAGCGGTGGGCAGGTGCTGGTCACGCGCACCATCAAGACGGCAGGCATTGGCGAGGGCCACGCCGACGAACTCATCAGCCCGCTGCTCAAGTCGGTCAACCCCTCTCTCGGCGTGTACGCCCGGCCCGACGGCGTTCACGTGCGCCTAGCGGCGAAGGCGGACAGCGAGGCCGAGGCCTGGGAACTCATACGGCCGGTCGAGAGCAAGCTGCGGTCCATCCTGGGCGCGTTCGTCTGGGGTGCCGACGACGACACCTTCGAGGGCGCGGTGGGCGACCTGTTCAAGCGGCGCGGCCTTACCCTCGGCGTCATGGAGTCGTGCACCGGCGGCCTACTGGCAGACCTCATCACCAACGTGCCGGGCGCGTCGACGTACTTCCGGGGCGGCATTGTGGCCTATCAGACGGAGTTGAAGATCGCGTGGGGCGTCGACGCCAGCGTCATCGCCCAGCACGGCGTCATCAGCGCCGAGTGCGCGCGGGAGATGGCGCGCGCCGCTCGCGAGACGCTGGGGGCGGACGTCGGCGCCGGAATCACCGGCGTGGCGGGACCGGACCCACAGGAGGAGAAGCCCGTCGGCACGGTTCACGTGGCCGTGGACGCCGCCTTCGCCGCGCCGCTGACGGCGAGCTACACGTTCGCGCAGAGCCGCGAGGCCATTAAGCGCCGCGCTGCGACGACGGCTCTCACGCTCCTCCGGCGTCTGCTAACCGAAGCGCCGCCCGCTGGCCGATAGCGCATCGCGCCCGACGGCGATGCGCCCGGTTGCCACCGTGCGTTAGAATCCAGGCTGGTGGTGGGGTGAGGTTTGCCCGCCTCGGGCGGGGAGGAAACCTTGCCCCGTTTGTCGTCTCTTCAACTGGCCTTAGGTCCGGCCGCGCTCGTCCTCAGCGGCTGCGCGGTCGCCATCGAGAGCACGGCCTTCGCCCCGACGCCCACCCCCGCGTCGAGTCTCGTCGAACCGACTCCATCCGCCGCGCCGCCGGGCGTCTGGCGCCCGGCCGACGACGACCGCAGTTGCCCCAGTCCTTACACCGGCGAGATCGAGGACAACGGCGGAACCCGTCTGACGCCTGGCATCGACGAACCCCTGCCGCTCGAACCGTTCTCGCCGATGGCTCTGCGCGTGGACGAACAGATGCAGAACGCCATCGAAGCCCGTCTGGCGGAAGAGGACGAAGGCGTATACGCCGTGCTGGTCAAGCGCCTGCAAGACGAACGCGGCGCCGCCGTCAACCCGCGGGAGCCGTTCTACGCGGCGAGCCTGTACAAGACGGCCGTGATGATCGAGGTTTACCACCAGGCCGAAGCCGGCGCGCTCAGCCTCGACGAGGAGTACGTGGTCAGCGATTACTACGACGACTTCGACCTCGGACCAGGCGCTCTGCGTCACTGCGACACCGTAACCATCCGCGACGCCCTCCGGGCGATGATTAGCGTCAGCGACAACACGGCCGCCGTGATGCTGCAGGACCGCGTGGGGTCGTCCTTCATCAACGCCGCCATCGAGAGCCTGGGCACGCGCGACACCATGCTGCTGTCCGACGACCTGCCGACCACGGCTGTCGATCAGGCCCTGGTCATCGAAGCCATCGCGCGGGGCAAGGCCGTCAGCCGCGACGCCAGCCAGGAGATGCTGAACCTGCTGGGGACCGAGCAGTTCGACTGGGGCATCCCCGCCGGCCTGCCCGAAGATACGCTCGTCGCCCACAAGACGGGAAGCTGGAACAACGCGACGCACGACGCCGGCGTGGTCTTCGCGCCCGGCGGCGCGTACGTCGTGGTCGTGCTGAGCGACCGCGGGTTCGAGACCAACGCCGCCGGCGTCATCTCCGACGTCTCCCGCATCGTGTACGAACGCTTCGAGGAGCTCGGGCCCGCCCTCGAGCCCACCCCCGCCCCGACCGCGACGCCGTAGCCCCCGGTTGCCCCACCGCCCGGCCGCCGTACGATGCCTCACCGCCCTGCACTGGAGGCTCCGTGAGCATCAAGGCCGTCCTGTTCGACCTCGGCGACACGCTGTGGCACTTTCCGTCCATGCCGCCCACCGACGTCATCCGCGGCGAGACGGTGCGCCGCATCTTCGCCCTGCTGCGTTCCTGGGACATCGATCCAACGGTGGGCGAGCGCCAGATGATCGGTCGGGACATCCGTCTGGCCGTGACCAGGGCCGACAACGACGCATTCGCGGGCGACTGGGTCAGCCCCGACTTCGTCGCCATCACTCAGCAGGCGGCCGCCGACCTGGGCGTCGAACTGGACCGCGAGCGCGCCGCCGTCCTCTGGGACACGTGGAACCTCGGCGGCCCCTTTTTCGGACGCGAGCTCTTCGACGACGCCCTGCCAACGCTCGACTGGCTCAAGACGAAGGGTTACCGCATCGGCTGCGTCACCAACCGCATGTACGGCGGTCCCCGCTTCCGCGATGAGCTGGTCGAATGCGGCCTCGCCGCCTACTTCGAAACCGTCGCCGTCTCCTGCGACGAGGGGTACCTGAAACCGCACCCGAAGCTGTTCCAGCGCGCCCTCGACGGCCTCGGCCTGCCGCCCGAGGCCTGCGTCATGGTCGGCGACAACCTGAAGGCCGACATCTGGGGCGCCAACAGCCTCGGCATGACCAGCGTCTGGCGCACGCGCACCGGCCACGAGGTCGACCCCGGCGCGCCGGACACGCCGCAGTCGTGGGATAGCCCCGGCGACGCCGACCCCCTCGAGAAGCCCCACTTTGTCATCCGCAGTCTGGCGGACATTCGAGACTTGCCGATCTTCGCCTGATGGCGTCCCGGCGGCGCGGATTCGCTACAATCCGCGCAATGGCTAGGAAGAAACCCTGGGGCGGGAGGTTCGCTGGCGCCACAAGCGCGCTGGCCGAGGCCTACACCGCCTCGCTTGACGTCGACCGCCGCCTGTACCGCGAGGACATCGCCGGGTCCATCGCCCACGCCCGCATGCTGGGCAGGCAGCGCATCATCCCGCAGTCCGACGCCCGCAAGATCGTCGCGGGCCTGCGCGAGATCGAGCGCGAGATCGAAGCCGGCAAGTTCCCCTGGCACCCCGAACTCGAAGACGTCCACATGAACATCGAGGCCCGCCTGGCCGAGAAGATCGGCGACGCCGCCGGACGCCTGCACACGGGACGCTCGCGCAACGACCAGGTGGCGACGGATCTGCGTCTGTACGCCAAGGGCGCCATCGCCCGCGTGACCAGGGCCATTCGCGGACTGCAGGCGGCGCTGCTCCACCTCGCTGAGGCGAATCGCCGCGTCGTCGTGCCGGGCTACACGCACCTGCAGCGCGCGCAGCCGATCCTGTTGGCCCATCACCTGCTGGCCTACTTCGAGATGCTCGACCGCGACGCCCATCGCTTCGCCGATTGCCTGCGCCGGACAGACGTCCTGCCGCTGGGCAGCGGCGCGCTGGCCGGCTCGCCCTACCCGCTCGACCGTGAGTTCGTCGCGAAGGAACTCGGCTTCGCGGGCGTCAGCGCCAACAGCGTCGACGCCGTCTCCGACCGCGACTTCGTCGTGGAGTTCCTGTCGTGCGCGGCGCTGTGCATGACGCACGTATCGCGGCTGGCCGAGGAGATCGTCCTCTGGTCCAGCGCCGAGTTCGGCTTCATCCGCCTGCCCGACGCCTTCGCGACGGGTTCCAGCATAATGCCCCAGAAGAAGAACCCCGACGTCGCGGAGCTGGCGCGCGGCCGGACGTCTGTCGTTCACGGGCAGCTTCTGGCCATGCTGGGCGTCCTGAAGGGCCTGCCCCTGGCCTACAACCGCGACCTGCAGGAAGACAAGACCCTCTTCTTCGCCGCCGAGGACACGCTACTATCGACCCTCGAGGTCTTCGCCGCCATGCTGCCGGAGATCGAGGTCGACTCCGCGCGCGCAAGCGAGGCGGCCCGCGCCAACTTCAGCCTGGCCACCGACCTCGCCGACTACCTGACGATGAAGGGCCTGCCCTTCCGCGAGGCTCACGGCGTCGTCGGCGCGCTGGTCCGCCACTGCGAAGAGCGCGGCCTGCGGTTCGAAGACCTCTCGCTGGACGACTACCGGCTCTTTTCGCCCCTCTTCGGCGCCGACGTGCGCGGACTCACGCTGGAGGCGTCGGTGGCCAGCCGCGACGTGCCGGGCGGCACCGCGCCACGCCGGGTGGCCACCGCGCTCCGCCGCGCCCGGACGAGACAGGCGAGGGCAGGGCGAAGCTAGGCTGGGGGTGTCGCCGTCATCCGGCCTGCGTCGCGTCGCTCTCGGGCGCGGGCCGTGAGGCCCAGGCCTCCAGCGACTCGCCGAGGCGCCGCATGGCGTGCCCGAGGACGAGCGCGACCCGCGCGACGGGCGGAGGGGCGGGAGGAGCCACCGGAGCCGGTGGCGGGAACGGGCGCCGCGAAGCAATCCGGCAGCGCTCCTCTTCCAGTTCCCGCAGCTTCTCAAAGACGTACGGATTCATGCTCAGCCCCACAACCCGGCCTCCCTTCTGCGCGGCACGCCGCGCTAGCGCGCGTCCGCCTGCTGTGAGAACAGGTCCAACGTCTTCTTCAGGTCGTCGCTGATGGCGGGGTTCAATGAGTAGAACTTCATGTTGTTCTGACGGCGGAAGCGCACGAGCCCGGTGGCGTGCATGAACGTCAGATGCCGCGACACGACGGACTGGTGCAGGCCCGTGCGATCGACGATCTCCTGCGCGTACATGTCGCGCTCGCGCAGCAGGCCTAGGATGCGCAGACGATGTTCGTCGGCCAGCGCCTTGTAGATCTGCGCCAGGCGACGGGTTTCGTCCCTGGAACCCTCGGGCTCGCCCACGAACCGCGGCTCGCAGGCGTAGTACAGGCCGTGCAGCCCCAGCAGGTCGGTGCACGAGATGTACGGCCCCACGTCGACCGACGGCGCGAAGATGTGACGGGTGTAGGTCTCC
>JBBITS010000010.1:20763-21298 GCA_037440665.1 Chloroflexota bacterium | reverse complement strand
GGAGGTGTAACCTATGTCCTCGTACACCTGTTACCCATCTCTCTGGTCTACACACCAGGCGGAGAGGGAGAGCGAAGGGGCGAAGTGGACGCCCCCGGGCGATCTAGTTTGACGCGAGAAGGGCCGGACAACGATGTCACGCTGAGCCCTTCGGAAGGAAGGACGTCGAAGACTCGCCCCTGGCGAGAAGGGTCTGGCGAAACGCGCAAACGGTCCGGCTGCTGAGGCGGTTCCCGGTCCCGCCCTACCACGCGTCCGGATGCCGCGCTACCCTGAGGCGTGCCCGAACCCCTCAGCATCTACGTCCACGTTCCCTTCTGCACCTCGAAGTGCAGCTACTGCGACTTCAACTCCTACGCGGACCAGGAGCACCTGATCCCCTCTTACGATCAGGCGCTGATCAAGGAACTCAAGCTCTGGGCGCGCTCGCTGGGCGGGCGGCCCGTGCCGACGGTGTACTTCGGCGGTGGCACGCCCAGCCTCGTCCCGCTGGACGAGATCGCGGGCGTTGCGGCGGCCATCCGTGGGAGCTTCC
>JBBITS010000010.1:19165-20704 GCA_037440665.1 Chloroflexota bacterium | reverse complement strand
GTGAACGGAGAGTACCTGCGCGAGCGGCGGGCGCTGGGCTTCACCCGCCTGAGCTACGGCGTCCAGAGCTTCGACGCCCGCGAACTGGAGGCCTTGGAGCGCCGCCATACGCCGGACGACGTCCGCGACGGCGTGGCCGCCGCGCGCGCCGCGGGCTTCGCCAACGTCAACCTCGACCTCATCTTCGGGCTGCCCGGCCAGACGCTGGACGCGTGGAAGCGCAACCTCGAAGAGGCCATCCGTCTGGCGCCCGAGCACCTGTCGGTGTACGCCCTGACGGTGGAGGAGGGCACGAAGCTCTACCGCGACGTCAAGTGGGGCCGCATGCCGCCGCCCGATCCCGATCTGCAGGCCGACATGTACGAGTGGAGCCAGGAGCGGCTGGCGAAGGCGGGCTACGAGCACTACGAGCTGTCGAACTGGGCCAGGCCCGGCTTTCAGTGCCGTCACAACGTCGTCTACTGGCGCACGGAGGAATACCTCGGAGTCGGGGCGGGGGCGCACTCGTTCGTGGACGGCGTGCGCTTCGCCAACAGCCGTCTGCCGTCGCAGTACCTCGCGGCCGTGAACCAGACGTGGGACGATGCCGGCGAGGGGCCGATGACGATGCAGCAGGTAGCATCGGTCGAGCGGCAGACGCCGGAGACGGCGATGGCCGACACCGCGATCATGGGCCTGCGGCTGATCGAGGGCGTCGACCTGCAGGCGTTCGAACGTCGCTACGGGCGTCGCTTGGAGGACGTGTACGCGGCGGAGCTACCAGAACTAGTGGACATAGGTCTGGTGGAGTTCACGCCGTCACGCTTGCGTCTTACGGCGCGGGGCCGGCTCCTGGGGAACGAGGTGTTCCAGCGCCTGCTGCCCGAGGGGAGGGAGGAACCGGTCGCGGCCCACGCGACGTAGAGGGTGGGCAGTTGAAGTTTCCCGACAAGGGCGTAAGTATGATGCGTTGGCGCCCCACCTATTGAGGACCGACGGGGATATGCGACGGCCGCTAGAACAGCTCTACTACATAACCCACGCCAACAACCTGCCATCGATCTTGCGGGAGGGGATCCTGTCCCACGCTCTCATAGAGGAGCGAGGGCTGCCGCACGAGGCCATATACGATCCGGGAATCGTTGAGCGTCGACTCGCCAGGGAAGTGCCGGGGGCTGGCGGGAGAACCCTCGGAGGATTCGCGAATCTGTACCTGCAGCCCCGCAACGCGATGCTGTATCGGGTGTGTCGCGAGATATCGCCTCCGGAGGCCGTGGTGGTGATTGCCGTGCGTCGCGACATCCTAAACCGCGAGGACGTGTACGTGACCACGGGTAATGCAGCCAGCGCCGAGACGGAATTTCTGGCTGGCGGTGAAGGCAGGAAGGCCATTCCACGCCTTGTCAAAGAGATCGACCGGGAATACTGGAAGGAAGAAGACGGAACCAAGCGGAAGATGATGGCTGAGTGCCTCGTTCCAGATGTGATTCCACTGATATACATCTAGGCGGTGTATGTGGGGAGCCCGGCGGCCGCGGGTATGGTCAAGGAGAAGCTAGC
>JBBITS010000010.1:18908-19140 GCA_037440665.1 Chloroflexota bacterium | reverse complement strand
AACCGTACATATTCTTCAAAGCTCCGCGTCAGATACAACTAACGTCGTCCCTAACGCTGGTTGAGGGTGACATGTTCTTCTCAGGAATGCAGACGCTAACCGTGAGCGTGAACGTCGTAGGTGTGATGGGTCGTGGCCTGGCGTCGCGAGCCAAGTACCAGTTCCCCGACGTGTATGTGCATTACCAGGACCTGTGTCGAAGGCGGACCCTAAAGATGGGCGTGCCTTACCT
>JBBITS010000010.1:18466-18818 GCA_037440665.1 Chloroflexota bacterium | reverse complement strand
CCTTACCTGTACAAGCGGGAAACGTCGGTTCATCACGAGTTGGCTGACGAACCAGGAACCATGACGAACGGCGGCCCCAGCACTTGGTTCCTGTTGTTCCCCACCAAGCGGCATTGGCGAGAAATGGCTGACCGCGCAGGCATTGAAGAAGGGCTAAGGTGGCTCCGGGCGCGATGCAAGGAGGAAGGAATCCAGTCTCTTGCGCTGCCCGCTCTCGGATGTGGGCTCGGCAGGCTGGAGTGGGCTGATATCGGCCCGTTGATGTGCAGATACGTCGCAGGCCTAGAAATCCCTGTCCAAATCTATCTCCCCACTGAACGCCACATTCAGGACGGCCTGCTCACTCCGGAGT
>JBBITS010000010.1:0-18453 GCA_037440665.1 Chloroflexota bacterium | reverse complement strand
GGACGCTCCCCACGAGTCTACCTAGCTGCGGATACGCTTCTCTCGTTGGTGGCATCTTGGCATCTGACGAACTACCGCGCGATTTGGATCCGGCGAACTCATCGGCACTCACGCGACGTAGAAGAGTGTGGACGAACCCTCGGGATCGGGGGTCGTTTTTGGGCCGCTGAACCCGCCCCGGAGGTGGTTTGAATCCTGGTGGACAACCCCAGACCCCCGGCAGAGGGACTCTTCCCGTCCGCACTCGAGGCTCGCGGGCCGTCAAGCGCAGTCGTTCCGCGTGGTCCTACAGCAGCCGCCGGATGGGCTTGCGGCCGGGGCGGGGGTCGTAGTTCGCCTTGAACATCTCGAGCTTGTCGCGCTCGATGAGGTACTTGCCGGCGAAGAGGACGGCCGGGATCTTCTTCTGCTTGATGAGACGGCGCAGGCTCTGCGGGTGGATGCCCAGCAGCCTCGCCGCCTCCACGAGGTCGAGGTAGTTCTCGAACGGGCTCTGCACCATACGCGCCACCAAACCTGATCAGACGCTCAGACGCGTGAGTGATTGTAGCATAACCGTCAAGCTAGGGAAACGGGAATCAGCGCAAGGGCGTATGCAGGGTACAGGGCGCGCGTGTTAGCGGCTACTCGTCGCCGTCGCCGGCAGGGGCGCTGACGCTCGCCCACTGGTGGCGGACGACCTCGCGCGAGCCGCCAGCGGTCACGGCGCCCACCAGCCCCTCCTCTTCGAGCTGGTCCATGATGCGCGCCGCCCGCGGATAGCCGATGCGCAGGCGCCGCTGGAGCAGGGACGTCGAGATGCGGTTGTGCTCCAGCGCGAGCTGGCGCGCCTTCTCCAGCATAGGGTCGTCGTCGTCCATCTCCTCACGGGTCTCGGCCTTAACCTCCTCGAACAGGTGATCGAAGGTCTCGCGCTCCAGCTCTTGGAAGCGGTCCTGCGTCCAGAATCCGACGACGCGGTCGATCTCGGCGTCGGAGACGAACACGCCCTGCAGGCGCTTGGGCTTAGCGGCGTCGGTGGGCATGTAGAGCATGTCGCCGCGCCCCAGGAGCTTCTCGGCACCCGCCATGTCGAGAATCGTCCGCGAGTCCACCTGGGAGCTGACAGCGAAGGCGACGCGCGTCGGGAAGTTCGCCTTGATGAGGCCGGTCACTACGTCCACCGATGGGCGCTGCGTCGCGATGATCAGGTGGATGCCTGTCGCGCGCGCGAGTTGGGCCAGCCTCGTCACCTGCCGCTCGACCTCATACGGCGCGGCCATCATCAGGTCGGCCAGTTCGTCGATGATGACGACCCAGTACGGGAGCTTCTGCGCCACCTTCGGGCTACGGTTGTAGCCCTCGATGTTGCGCACGGCGAGCGCGGCGAAGCGGCGGTACCGTGTGTCCATCTCGTGGATGATCGCCTGCAGCGTGCCCGGCACCTTATCCACATCGACGATGATCGACGAGAACGCCAGGTGCGGGATGGTGGCGAACTGCGACAGCTCGACGCGCTTGGGGTCGATGATCACGAACCGCACGTCCTCGGGTGAGGCGTGCATCAGGATGCAGGTGATGATCGAGTTGATGCAGACGCTCTTGCCGCTGCCAGTAGCTCCCGCGATGAGCAAATGCGGCATCTTCGTCAGGTCAGCCACCACAGGGTCACCGGAGACGCTCTTACCGAGAGCGATGGTGAGCTTCGATCGCGACCCGAGCCGCTTGAACTGCGGGGAGTCTATGACCGATTTCAGGGCGACCAGCGACGACGTTGTGTTAGGCACTTCGATGCCTACGAAGGGCTTGCCGGGCACCGGTGATTCGATGCGGATGGACGGGGCGGCCAGCGCCAGCGCCAGGTCGTTGGCCAGCGACGTAATCTGGTTCACGCGGACGCGCGTGCGCGAGACCTCCTCGGTACGCATCTTCGGGCGGCCGTCCTTGTCGAGCAGTGGGCGGCCCTGGGCGTCGCGCTCCTGCGCCTGACGGTACTTGACCTCCCAGCCCGGCTCGATGCCGAACTGCGTGACCGTCGGCCCCTCGTTTATCTGAACGATCTTGGCGTCGACGCCGAAGCTGCCCAGCGTCTCGACGATGAGCCCCGCGCGCAGAGCGTTGTCGGGCTGCCCCGTTTGCTCGAGGGCGACGTCGGCCAGCAGTTCCAGAGGCGGAAGCTGCCAGCCGTCGTCGGTGCGGCGCTTGCGGGGCGGCGGGCCGATGACCTCGTCGGCGATGATGCCCTCGGGCTCGTCGCCGTCCTCCAGCGGCAGTTCGGCCTGCACGCCTTCGTCGCCCTCGATCTCTTCCTCTTCTTCGGCCTCGTAGTCCTGTTCTCCTTGGTCTTCGTACTCGTCCAGGTCTTCCGGTCGTTCCAGCGTCTCGACGGCGGAGCGGACGCCGCCGGTGAGCGTGTCCAGCGGCACGCGCTGCGTCGCTTCCGGCGATGTGCGCGTCGGGAAGACGACCTCGAACGTCGCGCGGACGCCGTGGTACGTGCGCTGCGGTATGCGCCAGTTCCAGACGACGCGCAGGACGTCAGGCGTGCGCTGGACGATGGCCAGCGCGAGCGCGGGCCACGTCGCCGAGAAGGCGGCGACGCCCAGCGTCAGCCAGGCGAAGATGGCGAGGACGCTGCCGGTGAGAAGCTGCCCCAGCTCGCCGCCCGCGGTGACGTCGGTCAGCGACGTCTCGCCGAGCTGCCACGCCGGCCGGAAGAACGACGCCAGGCCCATGGCGAAGGCGACCCATAGCAGGGCGATAGCCCAGGGCTGCCAGCGCTCGAAGGCTTCGGCGAGGCGGCGTCGCAGCACCAGCCAGCCCAGGAAGGCCAGCAGGAAGACCAGAAGGAAGACGAAAGCGCCGAGACCCCGGACGATGCTGTCGCGGACGTCAGTCGCGCCGCGGGTGACGGGCACCAGCCAGGGCACGGAGATGAGGGCGAGGACGACGAGGGCGACGCCCACCGTCTCCAGCCGGAACAGGAGGCCGGAAAGGAAGGAAAAGGTGGATGGGCCGGTCCTGCGGCGGCCAACAGGCCGCGGCCTGGCGCGCGTACCAGCCAGGTCGGGTTCCTCCCCTGCTCCTGCCTCCACCCCGCAGCGACAGGCCACAGGCCAGACGGGGCAAACGCGTCAGCCCTTGCCGCGTCTCGTCTGCTTCCTGACGCCCGTAGTCTACACCGAAGCGCAAGCCTTCGTACAAGGGGTGGCGCTTGACAGGGGGGCGCCGGGTGGTTATCCTCTGGGCAAGATAGTGAAAGTATATTCACAATCTGCTATGAGAAAGCGAGCGCCCAAGCGGCCCGGGCACGTTCGAAAGCGCCTCATCCTCGACGGCGCCGAGGAGGTCTTCGCTGCGTCCGGGTACGCCGGCGCCGACACGGGCGCCCTGGCCCGCGCGGGCGGCGTCTCCGCGCCCGCCCTCTACCGCTACTTCTCCGGCAAGCGCGAGCTGTTCCTGTCGACGCTGGAGAACGCCGGACTGCGCCTTCGGGGCATCTGGCAGCGCCTCGTAGACGGCGCGGCCGATCCCCTCGACGCCGTCTGGACCATCGGGCTGGGCTACTACGACCACACGGTTAGCCGCGCGCCGGTGATGCGCCTGTGGTTCCAGGCGGTGGCCGCAGCCGACGATCCGGACGTGCGCGCCGCCCTGCGCGAGAACTTTGGGGCGTTCGTGGACGTCCTGCAGCGCAACCTCGACGAGGGCAAGCGGCGGGGCCTGGTCAGCCCGGACGTCGATACGCGCGTGGCAGCGTGGAGTTTCATGGGCATTGGCCTGACGTTCGACCTCATCCATCTCGCGGGTCTCGATCAGGAACTTGATCGGAGCAAGGTCGAGCACTGGGGCAGGCTGTACCTGAAGTCGATACGGGAGGGCCCCGATGCGTACCCGGACGCTCACGCCGCAAGCGTCGGTTGACGAGCGCTGCGTCTGCGGCAAGCTGGTCGCCCGCATCGTGCCCGAAGGCGTCGAGATCCGGTGCCGGGGCTGCAAGCGCACGCACCTCATCCCGTGGCCGAAGGCGCCGGAGATGATGGCGCGCGGCATGTAGAGCGCGTTACACAAGAAAATAGCGAGGCCAGAGGCGTAAGCCCGGAGCCCGGTCAGGCCCACGCGGCCGGCCGGGCTCGTCGTTCTGAAGGAGGCGGCATGACATCGGCGCAACAACAAGTGGACCTTGGGACGCAGCTCGACCTCGTGCGGCGGGCGTGGTACGCGCACGACGCGCGCTGGTTCGCGGCCGTCGCGCAGGAGTGCGGCATCGACGTCGCTAACAGGCTGAACCGGCAGGCGGTGCGCGCGGTCGCCCGGGGCGAGATGCGCCGTCTGATGCAGGCCATCGGCGCAGGGCCTCCGGCAGACCTCGAGGGCGCGCTGGCGCTTCTCGACAGAGGCAGGCAGCTCTACGTTCCGCCGTCGCTCATGGACGTGGAGATCGCGCCTGTGGGGCCGAAGGCGTACACCATCGCCTTCCGCCGCTGCTTCGTGCACGAGAACGTCACGCGCGCGGGCATCGCGAGCGCCTACGAGTGCGCCGTGTTCCAGCGCATCGAGGGCTGGCACGAGGCGTGGGAATTGCCGCTGGCGAATGAGTTGTTCACAGGGCCGTGCGCCATGGCGCAGGGCCGCGAGTGCCGGCAGCTCATGGCGATTCGCTGAGAAAGGAGGCGGACATGGAACTCGATGTTTCGCCGGAACTGGAACTGATGCGCTCGACGCTGCGCCGGTTCGTCACGGAGGAAGTCATACCGCTGGAGCGCGAGAGCGGGCTGACCTGGGACAACGCGTCGCCGAAGGACCTGCGCCGTCAGGTGCGCCTGCGGTCGAAGGAACTGGGGCTGTACGGCGCGGACATGCCGCGCGACGCGGGCGGGCTGGGCATCAGCTTCTTCGACCGCTGCGTCCTCGAGATGGAGGCGCATTACCACGACACGGTGTTCTTCGAGGACGTCCTGGGCGGTGGCGGCGGTCCCACGACGCTGCTGCTGGCCGCCAACGAGTCCCAGCGCCGCCGCTACCTCGATCCTCTGATGTCGGGCGAGGTCACGACGTGCTTCGCGCTCTCCGAGGCCGACGCCGGTTCCGACGCCACCGCGCTGCGCACGAAGGCCGTCCGCGACGGCGACGGCTACGTCATCAACGGCGCCAAGAGCATCGTGTCCAACGGCGCGCAGGCCGACTTCGTGATGGTGTTCGCTGTGACGGACCCCGCGGCCGGTCCGGGCGGCATCAGTTGCTTCCTGATCGACGCCGGCGCGCCCGGCTACCGCGTCGCGCGCGAGCACACGTGCATGGCCTTCACGGGCTATCAGGCCGAGCTTGTCTTCGACGATTGCCGTGTGGGCGCCGACGGCCTGCTGGGGCAGGAGGGGCACGGCCTGCTGATGGCGCTGGACTGGATCAACGGCAACCGCGTCCGCACGGCTGCGATGGCGACGGGCATCGCGCGACGTTTGCTTTCGATGAGCGCGGCCTACGCCCAGCAGAGGAGCCAGTTCGGCAATCCCATCGCGACGTATCAGGCCATCCAGTTCAAGCTGGCGGACATGGCGACCGAGCTGTACGCGGCCGAGAGCATCGTGCGGCGCACGGCGTGGATGCGGGACCAGGGGCTGGACATCCGGCGCGAGGCGGCGATGGCCAAGCTCTACGCCAGCGAGATGGTGAACCGCGCGGCGTACGAGGCGATCCAGATCCACGGCGGCGCGGGCTGCCTGCTCGAGACCAACGTCGAGCGCGTGTACCGGATGGTCCGGATCCTCACGATCCTCGAGGGCACGTCGGAGATGCAGCGCCTGACCATCGCGCGCAGCGTGCTGAAGCGCGGCGTGTAGGGGACGGGGCCGGGTGCACAGGAAGCGCGGATCGTTCACGCGCCATCTTGACAGCCTGCGAGCGTACGGTGCTATGATGGCTGCCCTGAGAGGGCGGCCATGGGCAGGGTGTACGCCTGCTGACTCCGGGCGCTCGGTGTGGCGGCGAGCAGGGGTCACACCTCCACGGCGACGGGGAGGATCATCGGGCGGCGGCGGGTTTCGTCGTAGAGGAAGCGGGCGACGGCGTCCTTCACCTGCGTGTTGACCACGCCCCACTCGACGATGTGGTCGCCGCCCTGGAGGGCGTCGATGACGTGCCGCCGCGTCTGGTCCAGCAGGTCCTCCGACTCCTCGATGTCCACGAAGCCGCGCGAGACGACCTCGGGCTCGCCGACGACGCGCCCGCTCTGCTTGTCCACGGCGAGGATGACGACGACCATGCCGTCGCTGGCCAGATGGCGGCGGTCGCGCAGCACCACGTGGTCGACGTCGCCGACTCCGAGGCCGTCGACGTACACGTAGTCGGCGGGCACGCGGTCGGCCACGTGCGCGCCCTCGGCGTCGACCTCCAGCACGTCGCCGTCGGTCAGGACGAAGGTGCTCTCTTCGGACATGCCCACGGCCTGCGCGAGACGGGCGTGCAGCACCAGGTGGCGGTACTCGCCGTGGACGGGCACGAAGTAGCGCGGACGGACGAGAGTGTGGACGATCTTCAGCTCCTCCTGCGCCGCGTGGCCGCGCACGTGGACGTCGGCGATGCGGTTGTAGAGCACGCGCGCGCCCAGGCGGAACAGGTTGTCGACGGTGCGGTAGACCAGCGCCTCGTTGCCCGGGATGGGCGTCGCCGACAGCACGACGGTGTCGCCGGGGACGATCTGGATATGCTGGTGGTCGCGGTTGGCCATGCGCGTCAGCGCCGACGTCGGCTCGCCCTGGCTGCCCGTGGTGACAACGGCCAGTTCCTCGTGCGGGACGTTGGGCAACTCGCGCACGGAGACGAAGATGCCGTCGGGCGCGTTCAGGTAGCCGCGCTCGACCGCCATGTGGACGTTGTCGAGCATGCTGCGTCCGGTGACGAAGACGCGGCGTCCGGTGGCATGGGCGGCGTCGATGACCTGCTGCACGCGCGATATGAGCGACGCGAAGGTGGCGACGATAACCCGCTGGGGCGACGTGGACATGATGTTGAACAGCGCCTCGCCGACCACGCGCTCCGACGGCGTGTAGCCGGGGATCTCGGCGTAGGTGGAGTCGGCCATGAGGACGGCGACGCCCTCCTCGCCGAGCTGCGCCAGGCGCGTGAGGTCGGTCGGCTGGGCCATGACCGGCGTGTGGTCGAGCTTGAAGTCGCCGGTATGGACGACGGTTCCGGCGGGCGTCCGGATGGCGAATCCGACGGAGTCGGGCACACTGTGGGCGACGGTGAAGGCCTCGACCGAGAACACGCCCTCCTCGATCACGTCGCCGGGCATGATGGTGCGGACGTCGGACTCGGCGAGCATCTTCGCTTCCTTGAGCTTGACGGTGATGAGGCCGCCGGTGAGGGGCGTGCAGTACACGGGTGCGTTCGCCTGGCGCAGGATGTAGGGCAGGGCGCCCGTGTGGTCCTCGTGGCCGTGGGTGATGAAGATGGCGCGCAGCCGTTTGCCGTTGTCCGTCAGGTACGTGATGTCGGGGATGACGAGGTCGACTCCCAGCATCTCTTCGCCGGGGAACATGAGACCGCAGTCGACGGCGATGACGTCGTCGCCGTACTCGAACAGGGCCATGTTCTTGCCGATCTCGCCGAGGCCGCCGAGGGGGATGATCCTGAGCTTTTCGTTTGTCATGTAGTCCGTCCTGAAGGAGGGCCGCAGACCCTTCCGGGGAAGGGCCGCGCCCTCCGGTGGGATCAGTTCACAGGAGCCGCATCTGCTGAGGTTCGGGCTGCGGGGCAGCTTTCGCTTCCGGGCGCCCCTCGGCGACCAGTTTGTCGAGAACCGTGCGGATGGCCTGGAAGTCGGCCTCGATGGTCCGGCGCAGGCTCGCCTGATGGAGAGCGGCTGCCGGATGGTACATCGGCACGACCCACTGCTCGCCGAGCCTGCGCGGCTGACCGTGGATGCGGCTGATGGTCTGGCCCGGGAAGTAGCGGTTCATGGAGTACCGCCCTAGGGTAACGATGACCTTCGGCCTGATGATAGCGACCTGGCGGTCGAGGAAGGGGCGGCAGGCCTCGATCTCGCCTGGCAGGGGGTCGCGGTTGTTGGGCGGGCGGTGCTTGACGACGTTGGCGATGAACACCTGCCGGCGCTCCAGCCCGATGGAGCGGATGAGTTCGTCGAGGAACTGCCCCGCCTGGCCCACGAACGGCCGCCCGAGACGGTCCTCATGGAAGCCGGGCCCCTCGCCGATGAACATCACCTCGGCCTCGGGGTTGCCTTCGCCGGGCACGCCGTGCGTCGTACCTTTGTAGAGGTCGCAGCCCTTGCAGGCGTTGACCTCGGCGGCAACCTGCCGCAGCGCGGCGGCCTTATCCGGCGTTGCAGTCGTCTCCGGGCTGGCGGATGTCTCCACGGTTGGCTCCGTCACGGCTTCCTTTCGTCTTGCCGCGGCCCGGCCCGCCACGCGCTCCAGACCATCGACGCCCCGACGTACAGGATAACGACGCCGAAGATGCGCTGCAGAGCGTCGGCAGGCATCAGGTTCGCCAGCCAGCCTCCGAGAACGGCGGCGACGATCGCCCCCGGGGCTACGCACGTGACGATGGGGGCGTCGACGTTTCCGTGACGGAAGTGCGTCACGCCGCCAACGAGGCCCGTGAAGATGATGGCCACCAGCGATACCCCCTGCGCCACCTGCTGCCCTTCTCCCAGGAAGATGACTATGGCCGGCACGTAGATGACGCCGCCGCCGACGCCGAGAAGCCCCCCGAGGAAGCCGCCCGCCAGTCCGACGATCAACTCGGTGACCAACTCAGGCATTGCGGGCTCGCAGCCAGTTCATCCGATCAAGAGGCGGACCGACGTCGCCAGCAGGAACAGGCCGAACAGCAGCCGGAGCTGCCGGGCCGGGATGCGCTGCATGGCGCGCGCCCCGGCGTAGACGCCTGCGGCCGCGCCTGCGGAGAGCGCCGCCACCAATCCCCAGTCGACGTTCCCCGCGATGGCGTACGGGACGACGGCCGCCGACGCGACGAAGATGATGATCGCCAGGGACGTGCCGTGCGCCTGGTGCTGGGAGAGCTTCAGAAGGTTGGTCAGCATGGGCACCATCACGGCGCCGCCGCCCACCCCTGTGAGGCCGCTGAAAAGGCCGCCGGCGACCCCGGTGACTCCTCCCCTGACCGCCTGTGACCTCAGCGACAGCATCCTCCCGGCGAAGGGCTAACCCTCGCCCGATAATAGCACCGCCGATTCTGGCGAGCCAGACGAGGTTGGAGGATGGAGGCGGGAAGCGAGAAGGGGGCGAGTTTGTCCCGCGAGAGGGTGGCTTCGTGGCGCGATACCCAGTGTGGCGGCGCATCAGGTAAATAATCCCGTTTGTTCTGCTGATACTTTCATGTTGGCGCGTGATGCAGGAGGCGCGGTCCGTGACGAAGCGTTCACCTATAAGCGCCGTCTATACCCTGGGGCTGCTCGCTCCGCTGGTGGCGCTAGTGGTCTTCAGGGCAGCGCCGAGCCTTGACCCGGAGCTGAAGTCGGGGTCGGTTCACTTCTGGGCGGTGGGAGGCACATCGGCGGCAGCGGCCATTGCCTCGGCTGTGATCGTCGCGTCCTCGCGCTCGCTGCAGTCCACGCGATTGCTGTTTCTGGCCCTGGCATTTGTTTCTATTGCCGCCATCTTCTCAGTGCATGGCCTGAACACGCCGGGCTTTGTCGCGCATGAGTACTATGAGTCGGTCCAGGTTTCCGCCTGGCTCAGCGTGAGCGCTGGCGCCGTCCTCGTCGCCCTGAGCGCGGCGGCGTTACCCCACCGGATCGAGAGCCTCGTTGAAAGGCACGGCAGTGTCCTTGCGGGCATCATCCTTGTTTCCCTTGGCTGGTATGTGGCGCTGAGCTTTACGGCGGAGCGCTGGCTCGATTGGGTGCCCACAGACCGCCGGTCTGCGCAGTACGGGTTCTCTTTCGCATCCATGGGACTGCTCGCGTTTGCGACCTGGCGGTACAGGCAGGCGTATCTGTTCGCCCGGTTGCCCTCGCAGGCGGCGATGGTGGTGGCGCTCGCGTTCTTGTTCGAGGTGCAGGCGCTCCTCCTCTGGACGCCCACGTGGCACCTCTCCTGGTGGACGTACCACGGGCTCTATGCGCTGGCGTTCTGCGCGCTGTTTGTCGGCTGGGGGATGGAGGCGCGCCGGGCGGGCAGCCTGCGGGCGATCGCCGACGCACTCTCGATGCGCGATGCGCTGGCACAGCTCAGCCGGGGACTGACGTCTGACATCGTGGACCTGGTGGATGCCATCGAGGTGAAGGACGTCGCCACGTTTGGCCACGTCAGCCGCGTCTCATCGTACGCGCTGGCGATCGGGAAGCGGCTGGGGCTCGCGTCCTCGGAACTGCGTTCGCTGGTGCTGGCGGCCCAGTTGCATGACGTCGGCAAGATCAGCGTGCCCGACGCGATCCTGGCCAAGCCGGGACCGTTGACCGAGGAGGAATACGAGATCGTCAAGCGCCATGCAGCCCGGGGCGACGCCATCGCGCAGTCCGTGGAGATCCTTCGCCCGCTCGCCCCCATCATCAGGGCTCATCACGAGCGGCTGAACGGCAGCGGCTATCCCGATGGCCTGTTGGGAGACCAGATTCCTCTGCCGGTGCGCATCATCGCCGTGGCTGACACGTACGACGCCTTGACATCCACCCGTCCATACCGCGTGGCGATGGGCCACGCTGAGGCTGCGGAAGAGCTACGGCGCGTTAGCGGAACGGAACTGGACGCCCGCTGTGTTGACGCTCTCCTGGAAGCGCTGACGGAGGAACGGCCCGCTGCGGCCGCCTGACCTTACGATCACTCCGGTCCCGCGATGCGCAGGGGGTCGCCCGGCTCGGCGAGGAGCTGCTTGCGGGCCTGCACGCGCAGGGGCAAGCCCCAGATGCGGATGAAGCCCTCGGCCGCCGTGTGGTCGTACTGGTCGGCCTGGTCGTAGGTGGCCAGCGCGTAGTCGTACAGGCCGCGCGGCGACTTCACACCCACGGGCGTCGCGTGGCCGCGATGGAGGCGCATGCGCACCGTGCCCGTGACGTGGCGCTGCGTGCTCTGGACGTAGGCCGCCAGGTCCTGATGGTGCGCGCTGAACCAGAGGCCGTTGTAGATGATGTCTGCGTACTCCTGCGCGACGGCGGCCTTCATCTTGATCTGCGCCTTCGTGAGCGTCATGTGCTCCAGCGCCTCGTGGGCGCGCAGGAGCGTGACGGCGGCGGGCGCTTCGTAGATCTCGCGCGACTTGATGCCGACCAAGCGGTCCTCGAGGTGGTCGATGCGGCCGACGCCGTACTCGCCCGCAAGCGTGTTCAGCCTCTGCACCATCGTCACGCCGTCCATGTCCTCGCCGTCGAGCGATACCGGCAGGCCGTGCTCGAAGGCGATCTCGACGTAGCGAGCCTCGGCGGGCGTCGCGTCCACGGGCTTCGTCCAGGCGTAGATTTCCTCCGGCGGCTCGGTCCACGGGTCCTCCAGCGGGCCGGCCTCGATGCTGCGGCCCCAGAGGTTCTCGTCGGTGCTGTACGGGCTCTCCTTCGTGACGGGCACGGGGATGTTGTGCTTCTGCGCGTACTCGATTTCGGCGTCGCGCGTCTTCATGTCCCACTCGCGCAGAGGCGCGACGATCTTCAGGTCGGGGGCCAGCGCCTGCACGCTGACGTCGAAGCGCACCTGGTCGTTGCCTTTGCCCGTGCAACCGTGCGCCACGGCAGTCGCCCCCACCTCGCGGGCGGCGTCGACCATGAGCTTGGCGATGAGCGGGCGGGCGAGCGCCGTGGCCAGCGGGTAGGCGCCCTCGTAGACGGCGCCCGCGGCCAGCGCCGGGAATGCGAAGTAGCGTATGAAGTCGGCCTTGGCGTCGGTGATGATGGCTTTGACGGCGCCCGTGGCCAGCGCCCGCTGCTCGATGGTGCGGAGGTCGCGCTCGTTGCCGACGTCGGCGGTGAGGGTGACGACGTCGTAGCCGCGATCCTCCTTCAGCCAGCGGATGGCGACGGAGGTATCCAGCCCGCCGGAGTAGGCGAGGACGATCTTCTCAGCCATAGTTCTCCTCGAGGCCCCGAGGGGGGAAGTCGTCGCATTGTAGCAGTTGGTCTGCGTTAGAGCGCCTGAGTCACGCCTCGGGCCGCGGCCGCGAGCGGAGCGCGTCCTCGGTCAGCAGGTGCCAGGCGTCGCGATACTGCGCCATCTCCTTAGCCCGCCCTGTCTCGTCGAGCTTCAGGTCGTAGGCGTCGCCGCTGCGCTCGGCGCTCTCGGCGAAGACCAGCGAGGGGATGACCCACGTCTCGACGTTCTCGCCGGGCAACGCCACGCAGACGATGAACTGGCTGTGGCCCGGCCGGAGCCCGCTCACGCGGAACCAGCGCGGCGCGGGTCCGCCCTCGGCGACGATGATGGCCTCGCGGTAGCCGCCGTTGGCCAGCGGCACGAGGCAATCGACGTGGCCGCGGCCGCTGATGGGCGTAAAGGGGTCGATGCCCAGTCGCAGGAGATGGTCCTGCACGTACAGTTCGGCCCGCTTCTGCAGGAGATGGCGCTGTTCCATCGCTATCCCACCTGCTCCAGCGCGCGCTCGATGATGTCCAGCGCCTCGTCGATCTCCTCTTTGCTCACGGTGAGCGGGGGCGTGATGCGCAGCAGGTTGGGCCGGAGCTGGTTGGTGATGAGCCCGGCCTCGAGGCACTTGAGCATCATCTCCTCCGCGACGTCGCGGTTGAACACGATGGCCCATATGAGCCCCTTCCCGCGCACCTGCTGAACCGCGGGGAAGCGGTCCTCCATCGACTTCAGGCGGCGCTCGACGTGCTCACCCATCCTCGTGACGTGGCCCGGGACGTCGTTGTCGATGATGTAGCTGACGACGGCGTGGCCTACGCGGGTCATCAGCGGGTTGCCGCCGTAGGTGGAGCCGTGATCGCCGGGCGTGAAGACGGCGCAATGTTCCTTAGCCATGAACGCGCCCAACGGCACGCCCGACCCTATGCCCTTGGCCAGGGTGATGATGTCGGGCTCGGCGCCGAAGAGTTCGTAGGCGAAGAGGCGCCCCGTGCGGCCCATGCCCGTCTGCACTTCATCGTAGATGAGCAGGACGTCCTTCTCGTCGCACCAGGCGCGGACGCGCTTGAGGTAGTCGTCGTCGGGGACGTTGACGCCGCCTTCGCCCTGGATCGGCTCCAGAAAGACGGCGACGGTCTTTTCGGTCGTGGCCTTCTGGATGGCGGCGACGTCGTTGAACGGGACGTGCACGAAGCCGGGCGGGAGCGGCGCGTAGGGAGCGCTGTAGCGCTCCGTGCCGCCAGCGGTGACCATGGCCAGCGTGCGGCCGTGGAACGCCTGGTCGGCGACGATGATCTCGTACGCGCCCTGCCTCTTCTCCTTGCCCCACTTTCGGGCGAGCTTCAGTGCGCCTTCATTGGCCTCGGCGCCGCTGTTGCAGAAATACACGCGGTCGAAGGCCGAGTGCGTAACGAGCAGCTCGGCGAGCTGGATCTGGGGGATGCTGTAGATGTTCCCGGCGACGTGGATGAGCTGCTTCGCCTGGTCGATGAGAGCCTTGACGACGACTGGATGGCAGTGACCCAGACTGACGGTGGAGGGGCCTGCGAAGAAGTCGAGGTACGCCTTGCCGTTCTCGTCCCAGACTCGCGTGCCCTCGCCCCGCACGATGACCACGGGCATCCGCTTACCCGTGCGGAAGAAGTAGCGGCCTTCGAGCGCGCGCCAGTCGGTTGTCATGGCCGGCCTCCTCTCGGCGAGAGGATAACAGGTCGGTCGCGGGCGCGGCAGGAAGGAGGAGGCCGTGTGGAACAAGACAAGTCGCCATAACCGTTGCGAACATTCGTGCTCGCGGCGGTTATACTGGCGACCGAGAGGAGAAGGAGAGGCAGGCGCGACAGGTGACAGCGTACAGGCAGAGCATTCCGGCCATCGGGCTGTCCATCGAGCGCGGAACAGCAGGCGTTCCGGACGACGGCTACTACTACGTCCTGTTCAAAGGCGACATCCGCGGACGGCACCGCGCGCTGATACGGGCCAGGGCGCAGTACAAGGATCTTCTCGCCGAGTCGGGCTGGACGCCGCCGCCCAGGGAGCAGGCGCCCGTGGATCACGGGAAGGCCGCAGTCGAAGCGTATCTAGACGAACTCGAGGACTACTGGACCAGCAGCCACAAGCACGCCCGCCGCGGCGGGAAGACGATGTACAGGAGCTAGCCTGGTGCAGCTTGCTAGGGAGCAGCTTCCGTTGTGGCAGCAGTACGGCCGGGAGCTGAACGGGAAGACCGGCCTGCGGGACGCCGCTGCCGCGGACAACAAGACTCAGCCCATTCACCGGTGGGTACCGTGGATCGCAGGGTTCTCCGCACAGTTCGTGGAGGATGCCATATCCGCCTACCTGCCTGAGCGTCGGAGGGAGAAGGCCGTTGTGCTGGACCCCTTCGCGGGCGTCGGCACCACTCTGGTGGAGGCATTGAAGGCGGGATGCAATGCGGTAGGTTACGACATAAACCCGTTCGCCGTGCTGGCGGGGCGAGCGAAGATCAACTGCGTCGACGTGCCCCCCGACGGCTTTCGCAATGAGATCGACGCCTTTCGCGCCTCAATGCGCCGGTTCGAATCCGAGGTGGACAGGCGGTTCCGCGAGCGCCGGGTGGACGCGCTGGCTGACATTCTGGAGACACTGAGACTGGCGGCGCCGCCGGGCTTCAGGAGCCGTATCCCGTTCTTTAGCCCCCCGGTGGAGGCGAAGTTCCTGTACGCGCTCGGCCGGACAACGATGCTGCTGGAGCCTGATCGCTCGCTCTTCCGCGCCGCGCTCGGGGCGACGATGGTTTCGTACTCCAACTACAGCTATGAGCCCAGCCTCAGTTCCCGGCCCGGGGCGGGCAAGCCGCTGGTTGAGAACGCATCTGTGGGACTTGCCGTGTGCCAGAAGCTCGATGAGATGCTGGAAGACATCGAGTGGGCAGAGGACAACTTCGGCCCAACGTGGAGATCGCGTCAGCGGGAGATGCGCCTTGGCTCGTACTTCGGTTCGCCTCTGAGGCCGCGAAGCGTCTCCCTGCTGGTAACGTCGCCGCCATACATGAACAACTACCACTACGTCAGGAATACCCGCCCGCAGCTCCACTGGCTGGGTATGGCAGACGGCGCGAATGCTTTAAGGGATCTTGAGGAAGCCAGCTTTGGCAAGTTCTGGCAGACGGTTCGGCAGGGGCCGGTTGTGGAACTGGATTTCGATTTCCCTGAACTGGCAACGGCCGTCAACAGCCTGAGGCGCGCGAATGCAGAGAAGGGTCACTACGGCGGCTCTGGATGGGCGAACTACGTCGCCACGTACTTCAATGACAGCAACCGGTTCCTCGAAATGATTGCGCGTCACCTCAGGCCGGGCGCCTATGCGCTGGTGGTCGTCGGTAATTCCATCATTCAGGGTCGCGAGTTCAAAGTGGACCACTTGCTGGGGGCGATCGCTGAGCGCCACGGGCTGCGCGTGGATGAAATACGCGTGGTTCGCAACAAGAGGGTGGGGAACAGCATCATCGATTCGTCGGTTCGCAACGGCGACGGAAACGGGCATAGGCACGCCACGCGTCTTTACGACGCCGCTGTGATCCTGAAGGCCTAGTTGGCGTCCTCTGCGTCCCACTTGGCCGTGCGGATGCCGGGTCTTCCTTTGCCTGGGACATGGCTGCCGAAGCCGCTGCTTTGCCACAGCGGGTTGTAGTGCTGTATCAACGCGTCCTCAGCGGCGCGCACGAACCAGTCACCTTCAATCGTCAGGAACCGGCAACTCATGTCAGAGGTGGAGATGTTCTGGCGGCCATCGACCTTCTTGAAGTGCTCGTTGAGCCGTCGCCGCAACGTTGTCTGCAAGGCTTTGCCGGCGTACACGATCCGGCCGCGGTGGTAGAGCGCGTAGACGCCTTTGACGGGTGGCGCCACGTCGGTTTCGAGCGCGTGAGACGGACTGGCCTCCAGCTTCTCGATTAGCTGGTGGTTGAACGCCTTGTCGAACTCGAAGAAGAACTCGTGCCTGTCGCACATGGCGGGGTTCGCCGTCCCATCCTAGGTTCGCGCCGAGTGCGCCGGAGTATAGCAGCGTTATGTATGCCGGGGAAAGCACGCTTTGGTCTCGTCACAGAGCCGGACCAGAAGCTCGGCGCTACTCCTCGCGGTGGCGCCACTCCTGGACGCCAGGCTCGGAGGTGGGCTCTGGCGTGGGCGACGGCGCCTCGACGGCGGCTGGCTCGGGCGGTGGCTCTGCCGGGACGTCTTCCGCCGGCAGGACTTCCGAGTTAAGGGCGCTCTCCCACTGCACGGTCCGGTGCCCGGGGGCGCGAGGAACGTACGTCCACGACATGAAGACGTAGAAGACGTGGTTGGGCGAGCGGTCGTTCCTCGAGACCACGGTCTGGCCTTCCCAGACCTCGCCGCCCGTCTGAGCGACATCATCGAACGCCACGGGCAGCGTTTCGGCGGCGCCGCCATCTTCGCCGAAGCGGAACACCTCGAAGTGCAGGTGGGGCGCGGCGAAGGGTGTACTGTCGTCGGCGCAGGTCATGCCGGTGTCGCCGGAGTAGGCGATGGCATCGCCCTGGCGTACGATCTGCCCTTCCTGCACCAGCAGCCCGTCGTAGTCAAGGTGCAAGTAGAGCGCCCCGGTGCCGTCGCCGTGGTCGATGACGACGTAGTTGCCCGTGGCGGCAAGCTCGTCGATGCAGCCGCCGTAGACGTCTGACTCGCGGGTGGCGATGACGCGACCACCCCGCGCGGCGACCACGACCTCGAACGAGAGGTCGAAGTCATAGGCGAAGGTGCCGCCGTGGGTAGGAGAGCCGAAGGGGCCCTGCGTCAGCGTGTGAGGCACGCCCTCGGGCCAGGGAAGCAAGTAGCCCGGCGGCGCGGGAAAGGGCGCGGGCTGCGGCGCGTGGCGGGCGAGGGCTTCGCGCATCCGCATGAGCGCGTCCACGAAGGCCCAGGGGATGGAGGGCCCAGAGTCGTTCGCTATCGGTCCGATGCCAACGCCGCGACCGCCCGCCGCCAGTAGCAGCAGGGGGCACAGCGCGAGCAGAAGCCGTCCGGCTCGTTTCATAAGGTGGGCAGCGTCAGGCGGGGGAACGCTGAACTTTATGTCGTCAGAACGTCTCGGTCAAATGCGGGCAGCCACGCTGACCGCCCTTATCCCACATAACGTGGTGGGTGCGGTCGCGTTGCGGGTGCGGAGAGGGCGCTCCTATACTTGAGGGGTCAACGGCGCCCCCATCGTCTAGTGGACCAGGACATCACCCTTTCAAGGTGGAGACAGGGATTCGAATTCCCTTGGGGGCACCAATTACGCCGCTGCTGCGTCTTCGGCGCTCCCCGCGTCTCTTCCCTGAGTCTCCCGGCCGACGATTCCCTGTTCCGATGCCTTGGCGCTTGGGTCCCGGCGCGGCGGGCGAGACAGGCCTGCATGCCAGGCGTCGCCGGCGACGTTCACGCGGCCGCATCCTTCGCTCGGCCACTCGCTCCTGCCTCCGCAAGCCCCCGCAGCGAAAGAGTCGTTTGACAGGGTGCCTGTAGGGGAAATCCTGACAAGCGCGGCGCATCATACGTGCCTAACGGTGAGTGTGGGCCGGACTATCGGCCCTTCGCGGCCCTCGTTGGCCTGCCTAGGATGGCCGGAGAGCAGAGCGTTCGCCTGGGAAGCATTCAGGTTAGATTCGTGCGTCTCGTTACCTGCTAGCGCGTTCATGGGCGGCAGGAACCTCGGTCAGGCTGGTTTTCTTGCTTCAGCAGCGAAGGGCCGCCGCCAGTAGCACGCGGCCCAGGGGGTAAGGGCTATGCAGCAACCAAGCGGGCCGTCCGACGGCGGCAGGATAACGCGACGGCAGCTACTGGCGTCGTTCCCGGCGCTGGTCGCGGGAGTGGGCGCGGGGACGCTGCCGGACGGGAAGCTGCCGGGGTTCATCTTTCTGCGGCCCGCCCAGCAGGGCGAGAACCCGCTGGAGACGTACCCCGACCGGAATTGGGAGCGCGTGTACCGTGACCTGTATACGCCTGATTCCCAGTTCCACTACCTGTGCGCGCCCAACGACACCCACGGCTGCCTGCTGAAGGCCAACGTCAAGAACGGTGTCGTGGTGTACGCCGACCCCAGCTTTGGCTATAACCGCGCCACGGACGTGTACGGCAATCAGGCCTCGGCTCGCTGGGACCCGCGCATCTGCATCAGCGGCATCGCCTACGTCCGCCGGTTCTACTCCGACCGGCGCGTCAAAGGCCCGATGATCCGCGAGGGCTTCAAGAGGTGGGTGGAGGCAGGCTTCCCGCGAGACGAGACGACGGGCCTGCCGCCCGCCGAGTACCTCCAGCGGGGCAAGGAGCCGTTCGTCCGCGTCGAGTGGGACGAGGCGTTCGATCTGGTCGCGAAGACGCTCCAGAACATCGCGGAGACGTACAGCGGACCAGAGGGCGCCGCACGCCTGAAGGCCCAG
>JBBITS010000009.1:4772-21991 GCA_037440665.1 Chloroflexota bacterium | reverse complement strand
CACGCGGTCGACGCCCGCCCTGGAAAGCATGTCGGCGATGAGGCGGGCCGCTATCGGCTCCCTCGACAGGGCCTTGCGGTCCTGCCTGCTGTAGCCGTAGTAGGGGACGACGGCGGTGATCCGCTTCGCCGACGCCCGTTTCAGCGCGTCGATCATGAGCAACTGCTCCATGATCATCTCGTTCACGGGGTCCGAGTGCGTCTGGACGACGAACACGTCGGCCCCGGCCTCACGAGCCAGGGGCGCGAGCTTCTTAGTGTTGGCGGGGGTGCAAGAAACGGCGCAGGTCGCGCCGTTCCTTTTTGTCTCCTCGATTCGCCGCCCGACGAGGTCCTCACGGAGCGGCGCGCCGTACGCCTTTTGCATCAGCGCCGTCACCTCGGTCTTGGGCGCGGCGGCGATCTCCGCCAGCACGGCGTCCGGGTCGTCGTACCGCGTCTGAACGCCTTCGAGGTTCATGACGGCGAGCCCGCCGGCCTTCGAGAACGCGGCCGCGAACCTCGCGTCGACGACGGCGTCCATGGCGGCGGCGAGAATCGGCAGAGGCAAGGTCAGGTGGGCGATTTGGAGGGAGAGTTCGCAGAGTTCGGGGTTGATGGTCACGGTTCCGGGCACTATGGCTACCTCGTCGAAGCCGTAGGCCCTCCGCATCTGCTTGAATCGTGGTTGTGACATCGACGTACCTCCTCGTTCTCCGCGCTGCCCTCGGGAGAGGTGGTCCCCGTCTGTAAACCAGATCGGGGCCGGCGGAGGTGTCCTGCCAGCCAGAATCTATGTGTGATGCTTCATGCGCGTTGTGCCTGGTTTGCCCGCCACCTGGGTTTTGGACACTATAGCGATGGCCCGTTGGCGGGTCAATGCCCCGGCGCCGATCGGGCTATCGGCGCTGCCAAGTCGGCCGTTGAGTGGTCTGCGGAGGCTGCATGGGCACGCTATATCTGGTCGCGACGCCCATCGGAAACCTGGAGGACGTCACCTTGCGGGCGTTGCGCGTCCTGCGCGAGGCATCGCTCATCGCCGCCGAGGACACGCGCACGACGCAGCGCCTTCTCCGCCACTACGGCATCGCCACGCCGCTCACCAGCTACAACGACCACAACAAGCGGCAGAAGACGCCGCGTATCATCGAGGCCCTCGCGTCCGGCGACGTGGCGCTGGTGTCCGAGGCGGGCATGCCGGGCGTCAGCGATCCGGGCCATGACCTCGTCGTCGCTGCGCTGGACGCGGGCTTCGACGTGACGCCCGTGCCGGGTCCGTCGGCGGTGGTGGCGGCCGTCGCGGCGTCGGGCTTGCCTTCTCGCCGCTTCTACTACCTGGGGTTCCTGCCCAGGGCAGTCGGCCCGCGGCGCAAGGCTCTGGCGGCCGCCGCCACCGTGAAGGACACGCTCGTCATCTTCGAGTCGCCTCACCGCCTGCGGGCGACGCTGGAGGATGTCCGGGCGACGCTGGGCGACCGGCGGGTCGCCGTGTGCCGGGAGCTGACCAAAGTCCACGAGGAGATCTTCCGGGGCATGATCAGCGAGGCGCTGGGCCGCTTCCGGGAGCCGCGTGGCGAGGTGACGCTGGTGGTGGAGGGTGCATCGGCCGGGGCAGAAGGCGGGCAGGCTGACGACCTCGACGGTGAGATAGCGCGTCTGAAGCGCCGTGGCGCTACGGCGCAGGAGGCCATCGCCGCGCTGGCCGGCCGGATGCCCCGGCGCGAGGTGTACCGCCGCTGGCTCGAGCGCTGAGGCGGCGCTTCTCGCCCGCCGAATGGGGATCGGCTACACTCGCGCCTGACAGACCATGACCGAACACATCCTCGTCTGCGTCGCCTGGCCCTACGCCAACGGCTCCCAGCACCTCGGGCACATCGCGGGCAACAACCTGCCGGCCGACATCTTCGCGCGCTACCACCGCGCGAAAGGGAACAGGGTGCTCATGGTGTCGGGCAGCGACATGCACGGCACGCCCATCACTGTCCGCGCCGAGCGAGAAGGGCGGGCGCCCATCGACGTCGCGGAGCAGTTCCACGCGGAGTTCCTGCGCACCTGGGAGGCGCTGGGCATCCAGTACGACCTGTACACGACGACCTCGACCGATAACCATCGCGAGGTCGTGTGGGACATCTACCGCCGTCTTCTGAACGCGGGCTATCTGTACCGGCGGACGACGAAGCAGCTCTACGATCCGCAGGCGGGCCGCTTCCTCCCCGACCGCTACGTCGAGGGCACGTGCCCACGCTGCGACTACCCCAACGCCCGCGGCGACGAGTGCGAGAGCTGCGGCGCCACGCTGGACGCCGTCGATCTCATCAACGCGCGCAGCCGCCTCACGGGCGCGACGCCTGAGCTGCGCGACACCGAGCACTACTTCATGCGCCTCAGCGCATTCGAGGGCCAATTGCGCGATTGGGTGGCCAAGCAGACGCACTGGCGGCACCACGTCCGCAATTTCACACTGGGCTACCTGGGCGAAGGCCTGAAGGACCGCGCTATCACCCGTGACCTTGAGTGGGGCATCCCCATGCCGCCCGAAATGGAGGACATAGGCCCCGGCAAGGCCTTTTACGTCTGGGCCGAGAACATCGTCGGGTACCTGTCGGCGTCGGTCGAGTGGGCCAAGCGGAGCGGCCAGCCCGACGCCTGGAAGGACTGGTGGACAAATCCCTCGGCTCGCAGCTACTACTTCATGGGCAAAGACAACATAACGTTCCACACCATTAACTGGCCGGCGATGCTAATGGGGTACGAGGGGTTGAACTTGCCCTACGACGTGCCGGCCAACCACTACGTCGTCTGGGGCGGTACCAAGGCCTCGAAGAGCGCCGGCGTGGCGCCCGTCGCCCTCGACTACGCCGCCCGCTTCGGCCCCGACGCCGTCCGCTACTACCTCGCGGCCGTGATGCCTGAATCGTCGGACACCGACGTCAGCGACGAAGACCTCGTGCGCCGTAACAACGACCAACTGGTGGCGACGTGGGGCAACCTGGCGCACCGCGTGCTGACGTTCACCTACCGCAACTTCGACGGCCGGGTTCCAGATCCAGGCCCCCTGGGCGAGCGCGAAGAAGGTTTGCTGCGCCGGGCCGGAGAGGCCGTCCGCGATGCGGGCGAGCACCTGGGTTCTTGCCGTTTCAAGGCTGCGCTGGGAGCGGCCATGTCGCTGGCGCAGGAGGCGAATCGCTACCTCGACGAGGCCGCGCCGTGGAAGGCGTTGAAAGAGGACCGTCAGGTGGCTGCGCGGGCGCTGTACACGTCGCTGGCGCTCATCAACGGGTGCAAAGTCGCGTTCTACCCCTTCCTGCCGTTCTCGTCGCAGCAGCTCCACCGCTACCTGGGCTTCGACGGCGAGGCTGCGAGCGGGTGGGCGTTCGAACCCGTTCCCGCCGGTCAGCGGCTACAGCAGCCCCAGCCTCTGTTCAAGAAGCTGGAACTGCCCGAAAGCTGACGGCCGGCCGCCGCAGAGGATGGCCCGCGTGAGCCTCGCCGACACGCACGCGCATCTCCACGACCGCGACTTCGATCATGACGTCGATGCAGTAGTCCAGCGAGCCGCCTCGGCCGGCGTGACCCTCATCGTGACGCTGGGGACTGATGTCGCGTCGTCAGAACGCACGGTATGGCTGGCCGAGCGCGTGGATGGCGTAGTAGCCGCCGTCGGCGTTCACCCGCACGAGGCTAGTAGCTTCGACGAAGCCGGCCTGGCCCGTCTCCGTGAGCTTGCCTCCCATCCGAAGGTTGTCGCCGTCGGCGAGATCGGCCTCGACTTCTACCGCAATCTCTCCCCGCGCGCCGACCAGCTTCGCGCCTTCCAGCGCCAGCTCGATTGGGCCGCCGAAGCGCGGCTGCCCGTCGCGATCCATAGCCGCGAGGCGCACGAGGCTATGGAGCCCATCGTGGCGAGGTGGGCCGAGTCTTGCGGCCGGCGATTGCCCGGCGACAGGCCGCTCGGCGTGATGCACTACTTCAGCGGCGCCGCCGCGCTAGCGCTCCGGTACGTGGAACTCGGATTCGTCATCTCCATCCATACGTCGGTTACCTATCCCAACAGTAGGAGGCTGGGCGAGGTGGCGAGGGCCGTGCCTCTGGAGTGGCTCGTGCTGGAGACGGACTCGCCATACGGGGCTCCGCAGGCGTATCGTGGCAGGCGAAACGAACCGGCGTACGTGGCCCAGGCCGCCCTCAAGGTGGCGGAACTGCGGGGGATTCATGTACAAGAAGTGGAACGCGTAACGACCCAAACCGCTCTGCGCCTGTTTGGTCTGGAGGCGGAAGTGGCATGAGCACTCATGGGGGCGCTGTAAAGGTCGCGGGCATCTACGGCCCGGCACAGGAAGACCTGGCGCTGGTCGAGGCCACGCTCGAGTCCATCAAGCAGGTGGATGACTTCCCCGCGCTCCAGAAGATGCTAGAGCACGTGCTCGGCGCCGGGGGCAAGCGTATCCGGCCTGCCATCGCTCTGCTGGCCGGCCACTTCGGCGACTACCGGACCGAGCACATGGTGCCGCTGGCCGCCTCCATCGAACTGCTGCACACGGCGACGCTGGTTCACGACGACGTCATCGACGCCTCGGCCACGCGGCGCGGGCGTCCCACCGCCAACGCGCTGTTCGACAACGCTGCGTCGGTGATGCTGGGCGACTACATGTTCGCCCATGCGGCCAACCTCATCGCCAGGACGAACAACATCGAGGTCGTCAAGCTCTTCTCCAAGACGCTGATGAAGATGGCGTCGGGCGAGCTGACGCAGGACATGAGCGCCTATGACTACAGCCAGGACACGATGGCGTACTTCCATCGCGTGTCCGGCAAGACGGCTTCGCTCTTCGCGACGTCGGCTCAGGGCGGGGCGATGGTCGCGGCGTCCGGCGCTTCCACGGTCGAGGCGCTTCGCAACTTCGGCGAGAACGTCGGCATGGCGTTCCAGATTGTCGATGACATCCTGGACTTCACCGGCGACGAACAGGCCATGGGTAAGCCCGTCGGGAGCGACCTCATGCAGGGGACACTGACGCTGCCCTCGCTCCTGCTCATGGAGCGCCATCCCCGCAAAAACCCGGTCGAGAAGCTGTTCCGAGGCCGGAAGAAGAACGAGTACCTGGCGCAGGCGCTGGAGATGATCATCAACTCCGACATCATCCCGGAGTCGTACGACGTTGCTCGCGACTTCCATCGTCGCGCTCTGGCCTCGCTGGAGCCGCTGCCCGATAACGCCGCCAAGACGGCGCTGGCCGAGATCGCAGACTACGTCATCGAGCGCCAGGCCTAGACTTAGCTCTCGCCGTTTCCCTCGCGCCGTTCCCTGAGAAGCGCTTCGACGTCCTCGATGACCGCCGAAGGCGGTGGGAGTTCGTCGGGCGGCGGTTCACCCGCCTGCGCGGCGTCGTACTGTCGCTCGAGGTAGGCGATCAGTTCGCGGATTTCGGCGTTCTCGGCGACGGCGTTGGTCACTGAGTTCTCGAACTCAGCGGCGACCGTGCGCAGCTCGCGGAGGTCCAGGCGAAGGTCCAGGAGTTCGTCTAGGGTCTCCAGCAGGGCCAGAGCCGCCTTTGGGTTCGGCGTCGGCCCGAGATACTGCGGCACGGCCACCCAGACGCTGGCGGCGGGCAGACCCTCGCGCCGGCAAGCGTCGTGCAGCACGCCGACGATTCCTGTTGGCCCCTGGTAGCGGGAGGCGCGCAGACCGAGGCGCTCGATGCGCGGCTGCAGGTCAGGGTCCATGGAGTACCCGAAGCGGGGCACCGGGCGCGTGTGCACCGCGTCGCCGACAAGACCTCCGATGGTGACGATGCGCTGGCAGTTGCTCTCGCGGGCGACCCGGAGGAACGTCGACAGGAACGTCTTCCAGCGCAGGTGCGGCTCCGATCCCACGTGAAGGACGAACCCCCGGCCGGCTTCGGCGTGATAGGCGAACGTGTTTGCGGGCCACGAGATCGCCCGCTGCTCCGTCTCGGTGAAGCGTACGACGGGCCGTTCGGTCGTGAAGTCGTAGAACTCGTCAGGGTCGATGCTCGCGAACTCGGCAGCGCCCCACGCGTCCGCCAGGAAGCGGATGGCGGTGCTGGCCGCCTGGCCGGCATCGTTCCAGCCGCCAAAGGCGGCGACGAGCGTCGAGGGCGGCAGATCAGGGCGCTGTGTGTACTCGACGGTGTCCATGGCTGCAGTCCTGCCCAAGCCTACTCGCGAAAGCCGACCGGTGTCCAACCGTTCCTGCAATTGAGCGGCGTATTATTCGGTGCTAATCTGAGACTGTCGCCGCGAACCGCTGAGGGTTCGCATGTATCCGCGCCGGAGAATGTCGCTATGCCTGTATACGAGTACGTCTGCCGCGACTGCGGAAAGAGCGTGAGCCTCCTCGTTCGGCACTCGGAGAGCTTCGAACCGCGCTGCCCCGGTTGCGGCGGCGATCACCTTGTCCGGTCTATCAGCGCGTTCGCGTTTCACCAGTCCTACCTCAGCAAGATCGAGCAGCTCGACCCCAAATACGACAAGATGATCGACGCGTCGAACCCCGACATATCCTTCGACTCGCTGGTCAAGAAATACCGCTTGGACGAGCCCGTCACGAAGGGCGACGGCTGATAACCCAGGGCTGTTCCCGTTGGTCCTGCCGCCGACTAGAATGCGGCGTGCAGGAACGACCCGGACAGCCGCTCTCCCTGGGTGACATCGTCCGCTGGGCCGTCATCTCTTACCGCCAGCACTTCAACGAGTTCTTCCCCATCGCCGCTGTCGGGATTCCAGGCGGGCTTCTGAGCAGCGTGCTGGCGGCAAGGGCCGGCAACGAGCCGGAGGACGTAGCCCTGCTGCTGGCGTACCTCCTGCCCGCCATGCTTTCGGCCTGGCTCGTGAACGCCGCGCTGGTGATGGCTGCTTCAGAGGCATGGGAAGGCGTCGCGCCCGACCTCGTGCGGTCCTTCCGGGAGGTGCTACGGCGCGCGCCGCCTCTGGTGGGCGCGGGCACCTTGCAGTACGCGGCTATGCTAGCGCTGACGTTCACCATCGTGGGCATTCCGGTGGCGATCTACCTCGCCGTGCGGTGGGCCTTCGTCCAGCAGCAGATCATGCTGCGCGGGCAGGGGATGATCGCCGCGTTCGGGTCCAGCGGCCGTGTGGTGAGCGGCGTCTGGTGGCGGACGTTCGGGCGTCTCCTGGCCATCATGGCGCTGGTGGGCTTACCGTGGTTTGCCGTCGCCGCCACTACGTCGGCGCTTTCGGAGGTGACCGGGATGGTCCTCGGAGCTATGATGTCGGCGGCGCTTCAGCCGTTCGGCACGGCGGCTACGACGCTCCTGTTCTTCGATGCCGAGGCGCGAAAGGAGTCCCATGTCCGTCCTGATTGACACGGCGTTGCCCGGTCTGACGCACCGGGGCAAGGTGCGCGACACCTACGACCTCGGCGATCGCCTGCTCATCGTCGCCACCGACCGCATCTCTGCGTTCGACGTGATCCTGCCGACGGGCATCCCTGACAAGGGCGCCGTGCTGACGCAGATGTCGGCCTTCTGGTTCGAGCGCACCGGCGGCGTCGTTCCCAATCACTTCATCCGTCTCGCCGATGGCACGGCGGCCGACGAGCTTCCTTTCGCGCTCCCGCCGGAGTTCGTGGGCCGCAGCATGATTGTCAGGAAGGCCCGTCGCGTCGACGTCGAGTGTGTCGTCAGAGGGTACCTGGCGGGATCCGGCTGGGAGGAGTACCGGCAGTCGCGCTCTGTTTGCGGCATCCGGCTGCCGGAGGGCCTGTGGGAGAGCCAGGAGTTGCCGGAGCCCGTCTTCACGCCCACGACCAAGGCCGGGGAGGGTCACGACCTCCCCATGACGTACGGCGACGTCATTCAGGCCGTGGGGCCGGACGCAGCGGGCGTTCTGCGCACCCGAAGCCTCGCGCTGTACCGGTACGCGGCGGCCTACGCCCGCGAGCGCGGGATCATCATCGCCGACACCAAGTTCGAGTTCGGCTGGCTGGATGACGAACTCATCGTCATCGACGAAGTCCTGACGCCGGACTCGAGCCGCTTCTGGGCGGTCGACGCCTACGAGCCGGGACGGCCGCAACCGTCGTTCGATAAGCAGTACGTCCGCGACTGGCTGACGGCCAGCGGGTGGAACAAAGAGCCGCCCGCTCCAGAGCTGCCGCCCGACGTCGTCGAGGGCACGGCGCAGCGCTACCGCGAGGCGTTCCGCAGGCTGACGGGCAAGGAGCTGTGGCGGCCGTAGAGAGTTATTGCCACGGGTCGATCAGCTCGATTCCCGGGTAGGCGGCCGCTATGGCGAACCAGAAGCCCTGGAACGTCGGCAGGGGTTCAAGCCGCGCCCCTGTTTCCGGCCCCTCGACGCCCATTCCGAGGCTGTTCCAGCGCGTGCGCGTCTGCTGGTCGATGATGCGGTCCCCGTTCTCGATCTCGAAAGTCAGCTGCTGGTCTTCGAACTGGCCCACGAAGGCGCCGAGGGTTCCCACGGAGCGGGAGTCGACGGGATTCCGCGTGTCAAGCCCTGAAGACGCTCGCCAGTCGAACAAGAGCGCCACCGGCCATCCAGCGATCTCGACCGCACGTGCGGCGCTCGCTCGCTCCGAGGCGTCGGGAAACGGCACGGCGATGTCGCGCCCGTCAACGTCGATGACTGCAACGCGGCGCATGGCCGGGAGGCGCTCATCTGCGGGAGCGGCCGTGAAGATCGGTTTGGCCTTGGGGACGTCGTAGCCAAGATACGGGTTCCGCTCGTAGCGATCCGAGTCATCTGGCCGCGCGAGGACCTGTCCATCGGGGAATGACGCCTTGAATTCGCCCCACGACACGAGGAGCGCAGGTACCTCCTGCAGTGTGGCTCCGGAGAGCTGGCCGGCGATCGCCTGGCCGGTGACTTGCTGCCACCAGCTTTCTGTCTGACGGTCGTACAGGAGGCTGTTACCCCCGCGCAGCAGGCCGGTCATGCCGAACGTCAGGTCGCTCCCGCCCAGGTCGCGCCGGAACACCCGCGGCGTGCCGGAAATCGGGTCGAAGGTGACTAGAACGGGAGTTCCGCCGAGCGTATCGTTTACCGCCACGTGCCAGATGAGAACGCGCACCGGGTAGGCGCGGGCTTCGCCCTCGACCTCGACGGCGACCACCGGCTCACGATCCGCGTAGCGACCTGCGTCGACGTTCGTGAAGCGCGGCGTGTCTAGCGCCATGATTACGTCGCGCTCCTGCCCCTGGACGACGCCGGCAAGTTCGGACTGCGTGGGGTCTGTTCGTGGCCAGGCGTCTGCCAGGTCAGAGGAAGACAGGCCGGGGGAACCGTCTGTGGGCGGCACAAAGGCCACCTTGGTCCCGCCGGACACGTCGGTGACGATTTGGAAGCCGGGAGCGGTGGCCAAATCCTGGCGGAAGGCCGTCATCTCTTGGCGGTCGAAGGCTGCCATGGCGACGCAACCGTTCGGGCCAGTTGACGGATAGGCTCGGTACGCGACTAGCGAATCCTCTAACCGAACTTGAAACGGACGGCTGTCCGCTAGACCAAAGAAGCGCCAAGTGCCATCCAAGACCGGCTCCACGTCGGGCAGAAACGCCATGGATCTGACCGGACTTCCAGCGCAACGAGGGCTTGCCATCTCGCGGATCACGACCGTCTCGGCTCTAGTGGGATTGTGACGGGCCGAGTACACGAAGAAGTGACGACCATTGACGAAGAACAAGACCGGCGCCAAGAGAGCCAAGACGGCGGTGACTAGGGCGAAGCTGGGCCCGCCTCTGCTGAGCAGGCGCTCCACCTGGCTGATCAGCCCGTCGATGGCCAGTCCAGCAAAGGCCGCTGCTGGTGGAAGGACATAGTGAAGACGCGAGATGGCCACGAAGTCGTACACATAGAACACTCCTGTCGCGCTGGCCGCGCCGAGAAACCAGAGGAGCAGGAGGCGCTGCGACCAGTCGCCAACGTTTCTAATCGCGAAGAACAGTCCTGCTACCGCCAAGACGGCGCTAATCTCGTCCATGAGGGCGCCGGCGACGTAGTGGTGGTTCCAGGGGTTGTAGTTGAAGGCGAGGAACGTGCGTGGGGCATTGCCCAAAGCCTTGCCCCAAAGGGTTTGGTCCGCGTTTGTCGCCGACTGGTTGAGCATCTCGTCGATCACGTCCCAGCGATCGTTCGCGAAAATTGGCAGCGCCATGAACACGAAGCCGGCCGCGACAGTAACAACAAGGCTGGTACTCCACTGACGGCGGGGCAAGACTACGATGCCAAGGGCGATAACGCCGATCACGACCCGGGAGGAGTAGAAGGTGTAGAAGCCCAGCCCTGCGAGAGCGCCAGCGAGAAACAGAAGGGTGAGGCTCGATCGCTTCAATCCTGAAACGAAGCACGCTAGCGCAAGGACCGTGACAGGAATGGGGAACACGTTGTTGTACCCGGTGTGCGCATAGGAGAAGAGGTAGTGCGACGCGCCAATCACGAGCGTTCCAAATAGCGCAGCCCTCGGGCCTGCCATCTCGCGCATTAGCCAGAAGAACGCAGGCAGCGTAACCACTATCGCCGTGACCGATGCCATCTTCCAGCCAAAGAGGCCAGAGCCGAACACCTTCATGTTCAGTGCGTGCCAGGCCGAGCTGAGCACGGGGTGGTAGCCGTAGGGCCCGGCCTGGCTGAACCAGTTCAGCGTCTTGTCGGTCAGCGCGCGTTGACCGAAGTCGTAGAACGTGCCCTCGTCGCCGATGCCGGCGTAGCGCCAGGAGTCGATGTCGCGGACGTTGATACCAATGAAGGTGCCGGCGATGGCCAGCACCAGGAGCGCTTCAGCAGCTAGACCCCGAGTCACCTTTGGTCTCTTGACCACGCCGCGCATCCAGTCCATGGCCAAGACGGCTGACAGGATTCCGACCGCGCTCCAGAGAAACGCCCAGCGGTAACCAGGGTCGTAGTGATTGAAGTACAGCCTGATGTTCACGTATGCCCATGCGGCTATAGAGAGGACAAGGATGAGGATCACTTCCCGCGGCAGGGGGAGCGGTAGACGCTCCCTCCACGGTCGCACGATGGCGTCAGCCGCGCGAGTCGCGCTGAGAGCGAACAGAGTGCCGCCGGCCACAAACAGGGGTATGGCGAACGCGAGGTCGTTGTCTTTGCGGAAGCTGTGGTCCATGCGCCGATCCAGCCACTCGGTCAAGGGCCACTGAAACGGCGCGCCCCTGCCCAACGCGTACTGGCCCCACGCTACCAGCGCGACTCCTGCCGCTGCCCCGGCGAAGAGCAACCATGCGGGGCGACGTCCGGCCTCGCCGGGTCGCCCCCCCAGCAACCGATCTAGGCGCATCACCACGACGCTCACCTGCGATGCAAGCTCATCGTGCGCTTCATAGGGAGTAACTATACCAGTGGTGTAGGACGCGTTCTATGCTGGAGGCCTGTCTGATTGCGCGGCTGCGGATCCGGCTCGCCTTCCGCCATTCTGCGTTCGGCCGCCGCGGCGTATACTCGCCTAAGCGCGCGAGCGGCGGGCGAAGGGGGGTGCGAAATGCCGAGGGTCACCGGCGGCGAACTGCTGGTCCGGATGCTGAAGCAGGAGAGCGTCAACGAGCTGTTCGTACTCCACGGCGGGCATCTCGACGCTATATTCCAGGCGTGCATCGACCACGGCCTGCGCCTCATCGACGTGCGCCACGAGCAGGCGGCCGGCCACGCGGCCGACGGCTGGGCGCGCACGACCGGTAAGCCGGGCGTCGCCATCGTCACGGCTGGGCCGGGCGTCACCGACGTGGTCACCGGCGTCGCCAACGCCTTCCTCGACTGCTCGCCGATCCTCGTGATCGGCGGCGCGGCGCCGCTGGTGGACGCCGAGACGCTGCCGCTGCAGGGTGGGTTCGATCAGGTGGCGATGATGCAGCCCATCACGAAGTGGGCTCATCGCGTCACTAGCCCGCACCGGATACCTGACCTGGTGGCCCAGGCTCTGCGTGTGGCGACTACTGGCCGTCCCGGTCCTGTGTACCTCGAACTACCCGCCGACGTGCTCTTCGCTGCCGTCGAGGATGGGCGAGCTGCTCTCCCGCGCATCGTGCGCCCGGAGGCGCGGCCCGCGCCATCCGCGGACGCCATCGAGAAGGCGATCGAGTGGCTTGCGGGGGCAGAACGTCCGGCCATCCTCGCCGGTGGCGGCGCCTGGTTCTCCGGAGCGTCGGACGAACTGCTGCGGTTCGCCGAGGCCACGCACACCCCCGTTTTCGCCAACTCCAAGGCGCGCGGCATGGTGCCTGACGACCATCCGCTGTCGGGCCGGGGCTTCATGACGCTGGCTGCGACGCGGGCCATGGGCGCCGCCCCCGACGTGGTGCTGCTGCTGGGCGCGCGCCTCGGTCTGTTCACCGGCGGCCGCGGCGGCGGCTTCATCCCCCAGGACGCGAAGGTCATTCAGGTGGACATAGCGGGCGAGGAGATCGGCCGAAACCGCGACATCGACCTGGGGATCGCCGCCGACTGCCGCGAGACGTTGAAGGCGCTCCTTGTGGCCGCCGGCGAGCGGAAGTGGGACGGTCACGATGCATGGGTCGGCGCCGTCGCCCAGGCCCGGGGCATGGGCGCGCTGATGTTCGGCGATGCTCTGAAGCAGGACGCGCCGCCAATCCACCCGTTCCGGCTGGCGCACGACATCGCGCAGACGCTTGATCGCGACGCCGTCATCGTCGCCGATGGGGGCGAGACAGCGTCGTGGATGGACATGGCGGCCGAGGTGCGTGGAGGCGGACGCTGGATGTCGCACGGTTATCTTGGCTGCCTCGGCACCGGCATGCCCTTCGCCATCGCCGCCCAGGTGGCGCACCCGAACAAACAGGTGCTTTGCATCATCGGGGATGGCTCGGTGGGCCTGAACTTCGCCGAATTCGACACCATGGTCCGCCACAATCTCCCCGTCGTCACCGTTGTCAACAACGACCAGCAGTGGGGGATGTCGGCGCACGGTCAAGAGCTAATCTACGGCCGCGAGCGGATGGTCGCCACGGCCCTCGGCCCCACGCGGTACGACCTCGCGGCGCAAGGCTTCGGCTGCCACGCCGAGCTGGTCGCACGCCCGGAGGAGATCATCCCCGCACTGAAAAGGGCTTTCGCCAGCGGCAAGCCGGCGTGCGTGAACGTCATGACTGATCCCACCGTCATCGCGCCGGTGACGCGGGCGATGGTGGGAGGCGCCAGGCCGCAGGACGCCGCGCCCGGCAAGGTCAACATGCCATACTACGGCGAACGCGAGGTGTAGCTTCGTCAGGAGCGGCCGAGCGTCTTGACGTACCGCGCCATGCGCGGGTCGGCCTGATAGCCCGACGCGGCCAGGGAGTCCCAGAAGGCGATCGCCTGCGTGTCGTGACGCTCCGCAAGGATCGACAGACGCAGAGCGCCCTTCGCCGCCAGTTCGCGTTCGGCGGCGCGGACGAGCGCCGTCGCTACGCCTCGCCGCCGGTGTTCTGGGCGAGCCTCCGGAGCGTCCCGGGATCCGCAGGTGTTCCGGGAGGACCGCCAGCCGGTAGATGCTTCCCCGCCATCCGTCCCAGCCTGCGATTACCGTGCCGACGAGCCTGCCGCCGTCCTCGGCGACGATAAGGACTCCGCTGTCGCTCAGCAGCAACTGGTGCAGGTGTTCCAGCGTGTCGGTGGCCGATGGCGTCGCTCCTGCATCCGCCCAGAGGCGCAACGCGGCCGCGCAGTCGTCGAAGCCGCCTTCGCGCACTGTGTACGGCGCCAGGGATTGCTGGGTCATCAGTGCATCTCTTGGCCGCCCGAGACGTTGATCGCCTGGCCCGTCATGTAGTCGGCCTCGTCCGACGCCAGGAAGGTGATGAGCCTGGCGACGTCGGCCGGATATCCGACCCGCCCGAGGGGGATGGTGGGCAAGGCCATCTTGACAGCCTCCTCGAACGGGATCGCGCCGCCCGTCGCCTCCTCGATGCCGCCGCGCAGCAGGGGAGTGTCGATGGTGCCGGGGCAGACGCAGTTGACCAGTATTCCCTGGCTGGCCACTTCCTTTGCGAAGGCCTGTGTGAAGAGGATGATGCCCGCTTTGGAAGCGCAGTAGGGAGTCAGCCGCGCGTAACCCGTCTTGCCCGCCTGCGACGCCACGCTGATGATGCGTCCACCGTCTCCCTGGGCGATCATCTGGCGCGCCGCGGCGCGCGAGCACAGGAAGACGCTGCGTAGATTGACGGCGATGGTCCTGTCCCAACCTTTGTCGTCCATTTCGACGATGGTCTTCGGCGGGTTCCCTATGCCCGCGTTGTTCACCAGTATGTCGAGACGCCCGAAGTGGCTCAGTGTTTCGGTGAAGGCGCGCGCAACGTCGTTGGAGTCGCTGACGTCGGCCCGGACGGTGAGAACGTCGGCGCCCTCGGCCCTGAGCGTGGCCTCCGTCTGGTTGAGGCTATCTTGGGCGATGTCGAATAGCGCCAGCTTCGCGCCCTCGCGGGTGAAACGCTCGGCGACACCGCGGCCGATGCCGCTGCCGCCGCCCGTGATGATGGCGACTCGGTCCTTGAGCAGCATGATCTCGTCCCCCTTCGTGGGGCGATGATAAGGCACGGGCGCGAGAAGAGGGAGACGAGGACAAGAAAGGGCCTCCGCCACAGGCGGAGGCCCTGAAGGGCGATGCGCGTGCGCGTCCTACGCGGCGGCGTACAGCTCCTGGACCGGCTCGAGGATGACGCTGCCGCCGCAGCGTCCGCAGCGGATCTGCCTGCCGATCCTGCGGACGCCTTCGGGCAGGGGCGCGGTCTCGCTCAGGGCGAGGCGGCGAGTCTCCGCGCTGTCCACCGTCCCCAGGTGACGGCTACAGCTCAGGCAAACCAGTTCGGCGCGGGGAACCATTCGAATCACCTCCCGTAGAGCGGCCTGCGCCGCCCGTCCTGTAGACAAGAACGCCCGCCGTGGCGGGCCTTGACAGAGCGGTAGGCGGGTGCGGCCGCTTTCTCCTGTACAGCGCTACGAAAACTGTAGTGCCTACGCCTTGTTTTGTCAAGTAAAAAGCGTGTGAAGCCTCTCACAACGGCTGCGGCGCGCCAGCTTCGGCGGCGAATACTCGTACCGGTTGCTCATGCTCGCCCGGCGGGTTAACCTTGTTGACGCGGCGGGCGTTCATACTTGGCGAGAGGCGGAACTTCAGCAACTGTTTCGCCGTCTGGTAGTAGAGGCGCCCGGCCAGGGCCGGGGCAACAGAGCGCGCTTTTCACTAAGGAGGTGGGCGCATGCAGGAAGGCAGAAAGACGGGCGGACGGAAGTGGTTCCTCTTCGGTTTGCCACTCATAGCGCTCGTCGCGGTTCTCGCGTCGGGTTGTTTCGTCCTCGGCGGGACCCTGTTCATCAGCGGCAACGACTCTGTGTTCGTGGGCCTGGCCAGGAACGCCCTGAAGAACGCGCAGGTCGTGGAGGCCGACGTGGAAGTGAAGTTCTACGACGGGGACACTCTCCTGTCCACGAAGGTGGTGCGAATCTGCACGCGGACCCTCCAGAGCGACGACGGCTCGGCCACGGCGCCGTTCAAGGCAGTCCTCAAGAACAATAAGAAGGCCGACCGGGTCGAGACCAGGGTCCTGGCGCGCCTGCCGCTCGGTAAGAAGGATCTTCCCGACCTCGACGTTAATAATCTCAACGTGGCCTGGATCGGCAGCGACTTCGTGATCACCGGCGACCTCGAGAACGACGGCGACGACCTCGAAGACGTCAAGGTCTGCGCCGCAATGCTCGACGACGATGGCAACGTCCTCAACGTCGGCGAGGATGACGTGGGGGACATCGACGAGGACGACGACGCCTCGTTCGAGATCACCATCAAGCGGGACAGCGACGCCGAGGAGATCCAGATTTGGGTTGACGGCGAGATGAACAACGACGTCACCCGGCCGGTGAAGGGTTCGAAGAGCGTCCCCAATAAGACGGCCACGCCTACGAGGACGCCAACACCGACCAACACGCCGACGCCGACCAGCACTCCGACCGATACCGCTACGCCAACGGAAACCCCCACGTAGTGATGGGGTTCTAGTTCCCGAAGCACCAAGTGGCCCCCGGTTTGCGACGGGGGCCACTTGGTCTTCACTGGAGTCTGGGGAAACCTTGGCTGCCCTCGCCGAAGGCCGGGGCCGTATTTCCAACAAGCCATTGATCATTCGCGCCGCCAGATTCTAGAATCTAGGCGACATCCTGAGACGTGTCAGAGATAGTGAGAATTGAGGAAGTTCGTGGTGGCGGCTGGCGTTCGGCCGGATCATGCCGGGACGGAGCGATGGCTCACCCTCGGCCAGGCCTGCCGGATGCTGGGCGTCGACGAATCAACGTTACGGCGCTGGGCCGACGCTGGCCAGGTGCGGACGTTTCGCACGCCGGGCGGACACCGCCGCTTCGCCGAATCGGACTTACAGTCGTGGCTGGCTGGTCGGCACGGGGCGCGGCCTGGCGCGGAGCTGAGCGACGTCGCTACCTCGCGCATACGCAGACAGATGCACGGACGGGCGGTGCACGAGGCCCGCTGGTACGCCGGCCTGGACGAAGCCACCCGCGCGCGGATGCGCGGGTTTGGCCGCCAGCTCATGAACTTGGTGGGCGAGTACTTCACCCGGCGCCATCGTCGCAGCTCATTGCTCGGCCTCGCGAGGTCGCTGGGCCGGCAGTACGGAGAGACGCTGGCCGCCGCTGGCCTGGGTCTGAGCCAGGCCGTCGAGGCTTTCACCTTCTTCCGCCGCAGCCTCGAAGAGTCGGCCCGGAAGGCAGTGCACAGTCACGGCGCTTCCGCCGCCGAGGCTCTGGACGCCAGCGAGCAGATCATGGCGCTGGCCGACCAGGTGCTCGTCGGTATGAGCGAGGCGTACGACGCTTCGCTGGCGGAGACGCCGCAGACCTAGCAGGGAGTCAGGCATGCTCGGCGTCACCAGGTTACTGTGCGGTACGGCCACGCCGGGAGACGCGCTGCGCTTCGGCCGCGAGTCGGGGCGGCTGCCCGCCCACCTCCTCCACTACTCTCGCGACAAGAAGCCAGTGGTCGTCTGGAATGTCGTACGGCGCTGCAACCTGCACTGCGCTCACTGCTACACTGACTCCCATGACCGCGACTACGAAGGCGAGCTGACCACCGCCGAGGCGATGCGGGTCGTTGACGGCCTGGCGGAGTTCGGGGTGCCCGTCATTCTGTTCTCGGGCGGTGAGCCGCTGCTTCGCCACGACCTGTTCGACCTCATCGCGGCCGCGCGCGACCGCGGCATCCGCGCCGTGCTCTCGACCAACGGCACGCTC
>JBBITS010000009.1:0-4748 GCA_037440665.1 Chloroflexota bacterium | reverse complement strand
CAAGGAGTTCGGCCTGTCCTACGTGGGCATCAGCATCGACGGGCCGGAGGCCGTGCACGACCGGTTCCGGGGCAAGAAGGGAGCTTTCCAGGAGTCGCTACAGGGGATACGCCACTGCATCGATGCGGGCATTCGCGTGGGCATCCGGGTCACTCTCACCGAGTACAACTTCCCGCACCTGGACGAGCTGTTCGACCTCATCGAGGAGGAAGACATCCCCCGGGCGTGCTTCTACCACCTGGCGTACGCCGGCCGGGGCGACCGCATCGTGCAGCACGACCTGATGCACGAGGAGACCCGCGCGGCCGTCGACACGATCTTCCGCCGAACGATGGACTTCCACCGGCGCGGCGTCGCGAGAGATATCCTGACGGTGGACAATCACACCGACGGCGTCTACCTGTACCAGAAGGTGCGGCGCGAACAGCCCGAGCGGGCCGACGAAGTGCTCCAGCTTCTGCGCTGGAACGGCGGAAACCAGTCGGGCATTGCCATCGCCGACATCGACAACCTTGGCAACGTACATGCCGACCAGTTCAGCCAGCACTACAGCTTTGGCAACGTGCGCGAGCGACCGTTTGGCGAAATCTGGACGGACACGGCGGACGAGGTGATGAGGGTGCTGAAGGACCGGCGCGGCCACGTCAGGGGACGCTGTGGCGTGTGCCCGTACTTCGACATCTGCAACGGCAACCTACGGGTGCGCGCCGAGAGCTACTACGGGGATCGCTGGGCCGACGACCCAGCGTGTTACCTGACAGACGAGGAACTGGGCATCACGGAGCCGTACGAGCGTTTCGAACCTGTGCACGCGCAGACGGCGCGGTTCGGGCGCGTACAGGCAGCGCCGCTGGCGGTGGTGGACTGATGGCGTACTACCCGATCTTTCTGGAGATGAAGGGAAGGCCCGTGCTCGTCGTCGGTGGCGGCCGGGTCGGCGAGGATAAGGTGCGTGGGCTTCTGGCCGCAGGCGCCGAAGTGACGGTGGTAAGCCCGGATCTGACGGCTGCGCTGCAGGAATTGCTGGCCGGCCGCGCCATACGTCACATCGGGCGGGAGTGGGCCGAAGCCGACCTCGATGGCTTTCAGGTCGTTATCGTCGCCACCGACGACGGGGCGATAAACGGCGCCGTTGCGGCCGCTGCCCGCCGCAGGGGCGTCTGGGTCAACGCCGTGGACGACCCGGCGAACTGCGACTTCATCCTGCCGGCGGTGATCCGCAAGGGCAGCGTGACGCTGGCGGCCTCGACGGGCGGCTCCAGCCCGGCTATGGCGCGCCGCCTTCGCGAGGAACTCGAGGTCTATTTGGGCACAGATATCCCGCAGTTGAACGACCTGCTGGGCGAGGTGCGAGCGGCGCTGCGGGCCCGCGGCATCCGCCTATCGCCGGAAACGTGGCAGTCTGCCATCGACGCGCGTGTGCGGGCGCTGCTGGCCCAGAACCGCGTCGCCGAAGCCCGGGAGCGCCTACTGGAAGGGCTGGGTGTGGACGCCGGGGTCCTCGCGCGGGCGCCGGTCAGCCAGGACAGGGCGCGCTGAAGGGACGAGAGCAAGTGCAGGTCTCTCTGGCCGGCATCAGTCACAAGACAGCGCCTGTGGCCGTGCGCGAGCAGTTCGCGCTCAACGGCGACGACGTGACGCGCGCCCTTGACGCCCTCAAGGGCGCCTACGAGGGCGTGGCCGTGCTCTCGACCTGTAACCGCACCGAGGTCTACGTCGCGTCCCGCGAGCGGCCGGTGGAGGCCGACGTGGTGGCAGAGGCCCTGCTGACGGCGCGCGGCGCTTCTGCGCATGTTCCGGCGGACGCTTTCTACACGCACCAGGGAGCCAACGCCGCGCGGCACCTGTTCCGCGTGGCGGCCGGTCTGGAGTCGATGGTCATGGGCGAGGCCGAGATACTAGGACAGGTGCGCGGGGCGCTGGGCGTGGCCGCGGCGGCGGGCGCTGCCAGTCCGGTGATCTCCAGGTTGTTCGACTGGGCGGTCCACGCCGGGCGCCGGGCACGTACCGAAACGAGCATCGCGCGGTTTGGGACTTCCATCAGCTCGACAGCGGTCCAACTGGCGCGGCGGACGTTGGGCGACCTCCGCGGCCGCACCGTCCTGGTCGTTGGCGCGGGCGATGCCGGGAAGCTGGCGGTGCGCACGCTGGCCGAAGCGGGCATCGGGCGCATGCTCGTCTCGAGCCGGACGTTCGATCGGGCGCGGGAGTTGGCGTTGGAACTCAACGGCGCGGCCGTGCCGTTCGAGCAGATCGTCTGGGCGCTGGGTCAGGCCGACATCGTCATCAGCTCCACCGCCGCTACGGGCTTCGTGATCGGGCCTGACCTTGTGCGCCGGGCGTGCGACGGCGCGGCCAAACAGATGCTTTTCATCGACGTCGCGGTGCCCCGTGACGTTGACCCGTCGGTGCGCGAAGCGCCGGGAGTACACCTGTACGACATCGACGACCTGCGGGCTGTCGCCGAGAAGAACCTCAAGACCCGGCGGGGCGAAGTGCGTAAGGTGGAGGCGATCGTGGAGGACGAGGCGCGCCGGTTCAACGAGTGGCTGCGCGCGCTGCAAGTCACGCCCACCATCGCCGCTCTCCGCAGGCGCGCCGAGGCTATCCGCCGGAAGGAGTTGGCGCGCACTCTGGGCCGCTTGGACTTGGGCGAGGAGGACCGCCGCCGCATCGAAGCCATGAGCGGAGCCATCGTCAGCCGGCTTCTGCACCACCCCATCACGCTTCTGAAGCAGGACGGCGACGGCCAACAGTACGTGCCGGTGGTGCGAGAGCTGTTCGGGCTCGAACAGGCGGCCGACGCCGGTCCCGACGCAGCCCTGGAGCCGTAGGCGTGCGCCCGTTTGTGGCCGGGACGCGCGGCAGCCGCCTGGCGCTCGCTCAGACCGCCATCGTTGTCGAAGCCTTGCGGCGCGCCCACGCTGGCCTTGCCATCGAAGTCCGGGAGCTGCGAACCGAGGGAGACCGCGATCTGACGACGCCGCTCTCGGCCCTTGGCGGACGCGGCGTCTTCGTCAAGGAGATCGAGCAGGCCCTCCTCCGTGGTGAGATCGACCTCGCCGTCCACAGTCTGAAGGACATGCCGGCCGAGACGCCGCAGAGGCTGACCATTGCTGCTGTGCCTCTGCGCGGCGACCCTCGCGACGCGCTGATCTGCCGCGACGGTTCCCGGCTGGCCGACCTGCCCTCCGGAGCGCGGGTGGGCACCGGGAGCGCGCGCCGCGCCGCGCTCGTTCTCGACGCCCGGCCGGACCTGCGGGTGGAGGACATCCGGGGCAACGTCGACACCAGGCTGCGCAAGCTAGACGCGGGCGAGTACGACGCTATCGTGCTGGCGGTGGCCGGCCTCGACCGTCTGGGCGCGGCGGGCCGGATCGGCGAATACCTCGACCCTGACGTCTTCGTCCCGTCTGCTGGGCAGGGCGCCATCGCGGTCGAGGCCAGAGCGGACGACGCGGAGATCATCGAAGCAGCCCGCGCGCTCGATGACGCAGTCACGAGGGCCTGCGTCGAGGCGGAAAGGGCGTTTCTGAGGACGCTGGGCGCGGGCTGCGATCTGCCTGCCGGGGCTCTGGCGACAATGAAGGACGGCGCCCTGCACGTCGTCGCAATGATCGCCGAGCGCCCGGGCGCGCCGGTTCGCCGCACGGTTGTTGAGGGCGGCCCGGACGCAGCGTCGGAACTTGGAGAGCTGGCCGCGCGGGAACTGCTCAGAACGTCTGGTCTCCAGGCCCAAGGGAGAACTCGATGACAGGCGGTGTGCATCCAGTCGCCATCGTTGGCGCTGGTCCGGGCGACCCGCTGCTGCTGACCCTGGCCGCCGTAGAGGCGCTTGCCAACGCGGATGTCGTCGTGTACGACCGCCTGGTGAACGAAGCGGCTCTCGAACGGCACGTCGCGCCCGCGTGCGAGCGCATCTTCGCCGGCAAGCTGCCGGGCGCGCATACCATGTCTCAAGAGGAGATCAACGCGACGCTGGTGGCGAAGGCGCGGGAGGGAAAACGCGTCGTGCGCTTGAAGGGCGGCGACCCGTTCGTCTTCGGGCGCGGGGGCGAGGAGGCGCTGGCGCTGGCGCGCGAGGGCATCCCGTTCCGGGTCGTGCCCGGCGTTTCGTCGGCCGTCGCCGCCGCCGCGTACGCGGGCATTCCGGTCACGCACCGGGGTCTGGCGTCGTCGTTCGCCGTGGTTACGGGACACGAGGACCCGGAGAAGGGCGAGCGCGCCGTCGACTGGGCGAAGCTCGCCAGGGCCGCCGACACCATCGTCGTGCTCATGGGGACGCGGACGCTTGCGGACATCGCCTCGGCGCTCATCGCGGGCGGCCGCGCGGCGGAGACGCCGACGGCCGTCGTCGCCAGCGGCACGCTGCCGTCGCAGCGCGTGGTCACCGGAAGGCTCGCTGATGTCGCCGAACTGGCGCGCGAGGCGCGTATCGTCAACCCGGCCGTGACCATCGTGGGAGAGGTGGCGGCGCTGCGCGACGAACTGCGCTGGTTCGACACTGGCCCCCTGTTCGGCAAGCGCGTCCTGGTCACGCGCACGCGTCAGCAGGCGAGCGAGCTGTCCGAAATGCTACGACGCGCTGGCGCCGAACCGGTGGAACTGCCAACCATCGAGCTGCAGCCCGTCGTGACCGATCACCGCATGAGGCAGGTGGTTGAGCGCATGCTGCGGGCTGAGTACGCGCTGCACGTCTTTACGAGCCCGAACGCTGTGGACGTCTTCTTCGACCGCCTCTTCTCTCT
>JBBITS010000008.1:17536-22180 GCA_037440665.1 Chloroflexota bacterium | reverse complement strand
CGGACGACCTGTTTCACTCCGAACTCCTGATCTACGCGCACGCCAATCCCGCCTACACCATGATCCCGACGGCGCACGTCGCCGCGGAGGCCCGGTATCACGGGACAGAGGTCGTCCTCGTCGCGCCCGACTGCAGCCCTTCGCACGTCCACGCCGACTACTTCGTGCCGGTGCAGCCCGGGACAGACGCCGTGCTGGCGCTGGCGATGGCGCAAGTGATCATCGAGGAGAACCTCTACAACCGCACGTTCGTCGCCGAGCAGACCGACCTGCCGCTGCTGGTGCGGCGCGACAACCAGCGCTTCCTGCGCGAGGCGGACGTGACCGACGGCGGCCGCGACGACCAGTTTTACGTGTGGGACAGCGGCAAGGACGCGCTGTCACCTGCGCCGCGCGACGCGCTCTCGCTGGGCAGCGTCGAACCGTCGCTCACCGGCGAGCGCAGGGTCCGCCTGAAGGACGGCTCGACAGTGGCCGTTGCGCCCGTGTTCGAGCTTGTCGCCCGCAGGCTTCAGGAATACACGCCGGAGCGGGCGTCGGGTATCTGCGGCGTCCACCCGGACGTCATCCGCATGCTGGCCCGCAAGGCGGCGTCGCGGCGCACGGCGATCATCTGCGGCATGACGATCAACAAGTACTACCACGGCGACCTCATGCTGCGGTCGTACCTGTTGGTGCTCGCGCTCACGGGCAACTGGGGACGCCAGGGCACGGGCTCGTCCACGTGGTCGATGGCCGGGTTCGATGGCCCGTTCATCTACGGCATGAAGCTGGGAGAGGGCGCCGAGGCGGCCCGCCAGGTCATGCAGATGCGGGACATGCTGGCGGCGGCCGCCAAGCAGCAAGACCCCGCGATGACCGACGAGATGGCGCACATCGACCTGATGCAGCGGCTGGCCGTCGGCGGCGCCGGCGCGGGTATTCCGCCCGCGTTCCTCTGGTACTACCACTGGGGCTTCGCCGACGCGTGGCAGCGTCCCGAATGGAACGACGCGGCGATGACGCGGCCGTTCGACGACTACGTGAAGGAATCGCTCGACGGCGGCTGGTGGCAAGGCGTGACGCACCCTGGACAGGAGTATCCGCCGCGCGTGTACATCGAAGTAGGTGGCAACGCGCTCCGGCGCACGCGGGGCGGAAGCAAGCGGCTCCTGCGCGCCCTCTGGCCGCAGCTCAAGTGCGTTGTCTCCGTCGACTGGAGGATGTCCACCACGGCCATGTGGTCCGACTACGTTCTGCCGGCAGCCCATCACTTCGAAAAGGTCACCTTCCCCTTCCCGAATCCGTGGACCTTGAACCTCTCCATGGGCGACCGGATCGTCGAACCGGCCGGGGACACGCGGAGCGAGCTCTCAATCGCCCTTCTCCTCGCCCAGAAGATCCAGGAGCGCGCGCTAGCGCGGGAGATCCGCTCGTCGCGCGACGCCAACGGCATTGAGCGGCGGCTCGACGACTTCGCGAACCAGTACACCGCCGGCGGGAAGCTGTGGCTCGACGAAGAAGACGTCGCGCGGGACTGGGTGAGCGACAGCGCCGCCACGGGGAACCTCCCAGCCAGCACCAGCCTCGATACCATGCGCGAGCGCGGCTACGTGCGCTTCGAGACGTGGGGCACAGGCCCAGGCGGCTACAGCCAGGCCTCGGACATCAAGCCCGACGAAACCCATAACCCGTTCCGATGGCACACCGAAGACAAGATCCCCTACCCGACCCTCACACGGCGCGCCCAGTTCTACATCGACCACCCGTGGTTCATCGAGGCCGGCGAAGCGCTGCCGCGCCACAAGGAGGATCCGCCTCAGGGAGGCGACTACCCGTTCGTTCTCACCAGCGGACACAACCGCTGGAGCATTCACTCTATGAACATCACCAACCGGCTGATACTGCAAACGCACCGCGGCGCGCCCCACGTCGTGATCAACAACGACGACGCGGCGCGCCTTGGCGTCGGCGACGGCGACGAGATCGAGGTGTGGAACGACCTCGGCTCGTTCGTCGCGGCGGCGAAAGTATCGCCGTCGGTTCGGCCCGGGCAGGTGATCTCGTACAACGGGTGGGAGCCCTACATGTACCCGTCTTGGGAGAGCGCGGCCGACCTCGAACCGGGGATGGTCAAATGGCTTCACTTCGCGGGAGGCTACGGCCATCTCCGCTACCGGCCGCTGCAGTGGCAGCCGGTGCCGTTCGACCGCGGCGTTCGCGTCGGCGTGCGGCGCGTCTCGCTGCAGACAGAGGAGGCTTGAATGGCATACGTCGCTGACACGTCGGACCTCACGAGCGACCAGGTGGCGCTGAAGCAAGAAGCGCACCGCTTCGCGGCGGAAGTGCTGCGGCCTGTGGGCCTGGAACTCGACGCGCTGACGCCGGAAGAGGCGATCGCGCCGGGCTCGCCGCTGTGGGGCGTCTTCAAGAAGGCGTACGAAGCGGGCTATCACCTGCGCGGCCTGCCGCCGGAGCTTGGCGGCGCCTCCCTCGGGCCGCTGGAGTCCCACCTGGTCGGCGAGGAGTTCGGCTGGGGGAACGCCGGCCTGGCGATCGCGCTGAGCGTTTCCGCCATGCCGTTCATGTTCGCCGCGCGCAGCGGGAACCCGGACCTGATGCGAGAGGTGGTGATGCCGTTCGCCCAGGACCGCGAGGGCAAGTACGTGGGCTGCTGGCCTGGCACAGAGCCGAACCACGGCTCCGACACCATCTGGGCGACAGGCGAGTTCGCTAGAGCCGACATCCACATGGACTGCATGGCCCGCAAGGACGGCGACGAGTGGGTAATCAACGGCCAGAAGTCGGCCTGGGTCTCGAACGGGACGATCGCCACGCACGCGTTGTTGTGGTGCGCCATCTACCCGGAGCGTGGCATGTCGGGCAACGCGTTCATCATCGTGCCGCTCGACCTGCCGGGGGTCACGCGGGGCCGGCCGACGAACAAGACGGGCCAGCGGGCGCTCAACCAGGGCGAGATTTTCTTCGAGGACGTGCGTGTCCCGGGCCACTACATGGTTGTCCCGCCGGAAGCGATGCCGGCGTTTCATCCGTTCCTCTTCGCCGCCACAAACGCGGGAATCGCAACCACGTTTGTCGGCGTGGCGCGCGCGGCGTTCGAGGAGGGGCTGGCGTATTGCGAGCAGCGCGTCCAGGGCGGCGTACCGATCGCGCGGCACCAGCTCGTGCATCGTAAGCTCTTCGACATGTTCACGCGCGTCGAAGCGGCGCGGGCCCTGTCGCGCAAGGCGTCGCTGCGGCTGCAGACCGGACTACCCTCGATCCACTATTCCGTCGCCGCGAAGGTGTACTGCACGCAGACCGCGCTCGACGTGGCGACGGCGGCCGCGCAACTGCATGGCGGCATGGGATTGGTGCGCGGCGTGCTGGTCGAGCAGTTGGTGCGCGACGCGCGAGCCGCAATTATCGAGGACGGCGAGAACGAGGTCCTGGCTCTGACAGCCGCCCGCGAACTCTTCCAGCCCAACTTCCTCGCGCCCTAGCTAGGCCGGGCGAAACGGCGTCCGCGGCGGCTCAGCGACAAGACCTTTGCGCATCGCTGCCGCCGATACGCCCGCCGTCGACTCGACGATGCGGACGGCGGCGCGCGTGACCGGCTCCAGGCTCGGCCGGTGGATCTTGTCCATCGTGTCCACGGCGTCGAACAGGTAGAACGGCGCTGTCAGGTAGTTGACGATGGGCACGCCGGCCAGGTGGAAGTCGCCGCCGTCGGTGGTCGGGCGCGGCCCGAACACGTCGGGAGGCAGGATCAGCGACCGGCCTAGGCCATCGGCTTCGATGGCAGCGCGGACCGAGGCTTCGAGTTGCGGGATGCGGCTGGTGAACCACCACCGCGCCTCCGGGTGGCCCGTCGGGCGAAGTCCGCCGTCGCCTTCGGCGAACTCGTTGGCGGCGTGCTCCAGGTGCACCTCGAGCACGACCCTCGCCAGCTCATCGCGATGCGCCTCGATGAACGCGCGCGCTCCCGCTCCGCCCACCATGTGGCCGGAGTTCAGGAGGAACAACAGCCTGTGTGGCCGGCCGTCCCGCGGCACTCGCGACCAGTACGCGGCCTGTGCCAGCACCAGCGCGATGCCCGACCCATCCTCGACCGCCGACGACCAGGGACCATCGTGGTGTGAGCCGATGATGACGGTCTCTTCGTCCGCGCCCGGCAGCTCTCCGACGACGTTGTACGTGGTGATGGTCTTGCGGACGCTGTCCACGACAAGACGCGCCCGCGCGCTCCCCGAAGCCAGCAGCTCGCGCAGCCGAGCCCCGTCGCTGCCGCTCACCCAGACGCCCGGGATGGGCCGGGCAACGCCGTCGTAGGGGACGTAGTAGTCGCGGGAATCGCCCGGATAGCCGCCGAGGACGCCGACGAAACCGGCGGCGCCCGCCTTCACGGCCGGTTCCATCACCTCCTGGAAGTCCGGCCCGAACGGCAGGACTTGTACGGACGACGCCCAGGTGCCCTCCGGGTCGTACGGCCATGTCGCGGCCCCGGCGAGCACGGCGTGGGGCACGCGCATCAGCGGCTCGTCGTAGAGCGCGATGCCGCCGCGCACGCGCTCCGGCGCCGCGCGGTCGAAGGGCACGAGGTCCGCCTCCAGGCCCGGCGTGGGCGCGGCGTGAGGCAGCGGGAAGCAGGGGACTTCGATCTGC
>JBBITS010000008.1:5656-17526 GCA_037440665.1 Chloroflexota bacterium | reverse complement strand
GACGTCGGCGACTGTGTCAGCACGGCCGCCCGCTGCACGGCGCCGGGGCCGTCGCACCACGCCGTAAGCGACCAAGCCCTTGGCTCCCAGTGCGGCAACTCCACGGGCTCTGGGCGCACGCTCTCCAGGCCGAACGCGCGGAATCGCTCGGCGATCCACTCCTCAGCCCAGCGGTCGGCGGGATAGCCCGGGCGGCGGACGCCGTGGGAGAAGACCTCCTCGATCCAGGCGTATATCTGGTCTGCGGACGGGATGAGTTCATCGCGCGGCATCGGAACCTCCTGTGGCTGGCGACGGCAAGCGTAGCCGGGACGGGAGCGCCGGGCAACGTCCCACTGGCCCCTACCCTCTGCACTCTGCTCGGAGTTCACCCGCCGTAGGCGGGCTCTCTGCTCTCTTCCCCCTTCTGCCTTCCTTCGCCGACCGCTACCATGTACCCACGAGGGGGCGAGCCGTGTCCCGCAAGATCGCCGTCGTCGTCACCGACCTGATGTTCGAGTCGCGCATCGCTGCCCTGGCGCGGCAACTCGGCTTCGAGCCTGCGGTCGCTTCGTCCGCCGATCAGCTTGACGGCGCGCTCGAAGGGGCCGACCTCGCGGTCGTCGACCTGCAGGCGGAGGGCCTCGACCCGATGGCCGCCGTCGCGCAAGCAAAGGCTAGCGGTACGCCGGTGGTCGCCTTCGGGCAGCACACGAAGGCGGACCTCCTGCGCCGGGCGCGGGAAGCCGGAGCCGACGTAGCCGTACCCCGCTCGACATTCTTCGAGGAGTTTGCCACCCTTGTGAGAGACCTCGCCTAGGCGAGTCGCCTTCGGAGACTGGTGGCAGGCCGCCAGCCCGCCTGACCAGCATTGTCAGCCCCCGCCGTCCGGTGGTACGCTTCCTGCGTTCTGGGCGGCGGGCGCGCCGGAGCCCGCATGACGACCGCGACCCGAACCGAATACGAAACCGTCATCGGCCTCGAGGTCCACGCGCAGTTGACCACGCGCAGCAAGATGTTCTGCGCGTGCGGCGCCGGCTACGCCGACGCCCCGCCCAACACCCACGTGTGCCCCGTCTGTCTGGGCATGCCCGGCGTCCTTCCCGTCATCAACCAGACGGCCATCGAGTACACGATCATGACGGCGCTGGCGCTCAACTGCGAAATCCCCGAGCGCGCCAAGTTCGACCGCAAGAACTACCCCTATCCCGACCTGATGAAGGGCTACCAGATATCCCAGTACGACCTGCCGCTTTCACGGAACGGTTGGCTGGAGATCGACAGCGAGGGCGGCGCGAAGCGCATCGGCATCACGCGCGTACACCTGGAGGAGGACACCGCCCGGCTGGTTCACCGTGCCAACGAGGCGGGCGAGGCCTACAGCCTCGTCGACGTCAACCGCTCGGGCACGCCCCTGATGGAGATCGTGTCGGAGCCCGACATGCGATCTCCCGCCGAGGCTCAGGCGTATCTGGTAAAGCTGCGGCAGATCCTCCGCTACCTGGGCGTCAGCAAGGGCAACATGGAGGAAGGCAACTTCCGCTGCGACGCCAACATCAGCATCCGGCCGAAGGGACACCCGGAGTACGGCGCGAAGGTCGAGGTAAAGAACATGAACAGCTTCCGGTCGGTGTACCGGGCGCTGGAATACGAGGTCGAGCGCCAGACGGCGCTGCTGGAGGCAGGCAAGGACATCCACCAGGAGACCCGCGGCTGGGTAGAGGCCGACGCCCGCACCGTCAGCCAGCGCTCCAAGGAGTACGCGCACGACTACCGCTACTTCCCCGAGCCGGACCTGCCGCCTCTGGTCCTGAGCCGCGAGTACGTGGAGAGCGTGCGCGCGAAGTTGCCGGAGCTGCCCGACGCCAGGCGCGAACGCTTCGTCTCTGAATATGGCCTTACGCCGTACGAGGCCAACCTGCTGACCGAGTCACGACCGAGGGCCGACTACTACGAGGCGGCGGTAGCTCCCACGAAGGCGTGGGATGACCGCGATCTGGCCCTGCGCCGGGCGAGGCTGGTAGCCAACTGGATGCTGGGCGACTTCGCGCGGCTGCTCAACGCGGAGCAGATGGACATCGCCGCTGCGAAGATCGCGCCAGCGAGCCTTTATGCTATGATTGGCCTGATCGAAGCAGGGACGCTGTCGCAGGCCGCGGCCAAGACCGTCTTCGAGGAGATGTTCCGCACCGGCAAGGGGCCGGAGGAGATCGTCGAGGCGCAGGGCCTGACGCAGATCAGCGCGGCAGATGAGCTGTCCGGGGTGGTCGATCGCGTAGTGGAAGCGAACCCGAAGCCTGTGGCCGACTACCTCGGCGGCAAGCAGGAAGCGCTCAAGTTCCTTATGGGCCAGGTGATGAAGGAGACCCGCGGCCGCGCTAACCCCGCGGTCGTGACTGACCTGTTGCGCGCGGCGCTGGAATCGCGCAAGTAACTGCTTACCAGATTATTCCCTTCGGCGGCACGGGTGGCGATGTGCTAGAATCCCGCCAGCGTCCCGCCGAAGGACAGGAGCCAGAGTGAAGCTCTTCGCCTCGTTGCGAGATAACAACTTCCTGAAGTGGTTCTACTTCGGGATGCACATCAAGCGATGGCTGCTGCTGCTCCTCGTGGGTGTGGCCATCGCCGGCCTTGGCTTCGGCTACTTCCTGCGCGAGGTCTACGTCTCCTACACGTTCCCCGACTGGGTGTACTACCTGACGTTGCAGTTCCTGCCCCGCATGGTGCGCGGCGCGCTGTTCGTCGGCACGGCGCTGGCCACCATCCTTTTCGCTATCTGGCAACTCAACCGGTCGCTGCTGTCGGCGTTCCTGCCGCGCGGACGGGACGAGAGCATCGTCAACATCATCTACAACCACCGGTACCTGCGCCGGGGCCCCAAGATCGTCGCCGTAGGCGGGGGCACGGGCCTGTCGACGCTGCTGCGCGGCCTGAAGGAGTACACGGGCAACATCACCGCCATTGTCTCCATCGCCGACGACGGCGGCAGTTCCGGACGCCTGCGCGAGGAGTTCGGCATCTTGCCGCCGGGCGACCTCCGCAAGAATATCGCCGCGCTGGCCGACGCTGAGCCGCTGATGACCCGTCTGTTCGAATACCGCTTCCCGTTGGGATCGGGCCTCGAGGGCCACAGCTTCGGGAACCTGTTCATCGTCGCCATGCGCGACGTGGCCGGCAACTTCGAGGAGGCGATACGCGAGACGAGCCGCGTCCTCGCCGTGCGCGGCCAGATCATGCCGACGACCCTCAACCACATCACCCTGCGCGCGCGCACCGCCGACGGCGAAGTCATTGAGGGCGAATCGAAAATCTCAGAGCACGGCTCGCGCATCGAGGAGCTGTCGATCCACCCAGAGAACCCGCTGGCGAACCCGGACGCCATACGGGCGATCCTGGACGCCGACATGATCATCGTGGGGCCAGGCAGCCTGTACACGTCGGTGCTTCCGAACCTGCTGGTCGAAGGCGTCCGCCGCGCCATCGAGATGTCCCAAGCGCTGAAGGTGTACGTCTGCAACGTCGCAACGCAGCACGGCGAGACCGACGACTTCGCCGTGAGCGATCACTACGAGGCGCTGCGCCGCCACGTCCACACTCACCTGTTCCACTTCGTCCTCGCCAACAACAACGTCGCCGGCAAGCTGCCCGAGGAGTGGCACTCCGAGCCCGTGTTGGTCGACCGCATGGCCATGAACGGCTGCCGCGTCATCGCCGCCGACGTGGTGTCCGAGGAGAACCGCTACCGGCACGACTCCAAGAAGCTGGCCGACGCCCTCGTCCGCATCTACTACGAGCGCGGCCAGATAGAACAGGCGCTCGCTGCCGCCAGGGTGGATGAGCGCTCGGCCGTGCTATAATCCGCCGGAGTTTCGAGCAACATGGAATTCGCTGACTACCTGAACCTTGCCCAGATTCTGATCTCGATGGCGCTGATCCTGGTCGTGCTCCTCCAGGCGAAGGGCACCGACCTGGGCCAGACCTTCGGCGGCGGCACCGGTGGCGGCTCGTTCCGCACCCGTCGCGGGCTGGAGAAGACGCTGTTCCAGTTCACCATCATCCTGGCGGTGCTCTTCCTCGCTATCTCGGCGTGGAGCGTCACATCTACCTGAGCCCGTCCGAGTCCCGCGATTCTGGCAACCTTTGATCGATGAGCCGCTACTCGCGCTGGCCTTTGCTCATCCTGCTCACCGCCGGGGTCGCGGTGATGATGGCGGTGTGGGTCGTGGCCCGCGAGAGCGAAGGCACCGTCGAGCCCGCGCACGGCGGCACGTACGTCGAGGGAGTCACGGGCGAACCTCAGCGCGTCAACCCGCTTTTCTCGTCGTTCAACGAGGCCGACGAGAGCCTGAGCCGCCTCGTCTTCGCCGGCCTCGTGCGCCTCGGTCCCGACGCCCAGCCTGAGCCCGACCTCGCAGAATCGTGGGATATCCTCGACGACGGCGCGAAGTACGTCTTCCACCTTCGCCGCGGCCTGCTCTGGCACGACGGCGAGCCCCTGACCTCGTCCGACGTGGTATTCACGTTCCGCGCGCTGCACGACCAGGACTTCCGCGGCGACCCGGCCATCGGCGCGCTCTTCTCCGACGTCGAGGTAGCTGCGCCCGACCCGTACACGGTTGAGGTCAGCCTTCCCGAGCCCTTCGCGCCTTTTCTGGCCTACGCGTCCATAGGGATCGTGCCGGAGCACCTGCTGGCCGGCCTTTCGGCGGACGAGTTGCTGGACGCGCCGTTCAACCAGAACCCTGTCGGCGCGGGTCCGTACAGGCTGGAATCGGTGGACAGCGGCCGCGCGACGCTGGTCGCCAGCGAGACCTATCACTTCGGCAAGCCGTTCATCGAACGCATCGAGCTGCGGTTCTACCGCGACAACGCCGAACTTCTGACAGCCATCGAGCAGGGCGAACTCGACGGCGCTTTCTTCAGACCCGGCCTCTCCCAGGATCAGCGCGACGCGCTCGATCAGAACCAGACGACCGAGCGCCAGGAACTGCTGACCGACAGCTACACGCTCATCTATCTCAACAGGCAGGGGCCCGTATTCCAGGACCAGAACGTCCGCGAGGCGCTGGGCCTGGCACTGGACCGCTACGCGCTCCTCCAGGTCGCCCTGCAGGGCGAAGGCCGCGCCATGGACACGCCCATACCCAAGGGCCTCTGGGGATACTACGCCCAGCAGGCCGCGCCCTCGTTCGACCCCGAGAAGGCGGGCGAACTGCTCGACGAAGCGGGATGGGAGATGCAGGACGACGGCCTGCGGGCCAAGGAAGGCGAGCCACTGAGCATCACGCTATCGACCAACGACGACACCACCCGCGTGCAGGTGGCCGAGCAGGTGGCATCCATGTGGCGAAGCGTGGGTGTGGACGCGATAGTCGAAGTGAGCGGCGCCAGCACGTTCGTGCAGGACCAACTGCTGCCGCGCCGGTTCGAGGCGGCGCTGTTCGCCATCGAGGTCGGACCCGACCCCGACGAGTACGCCTTCTGGCACAGCAGCCAGCGCGCCGAGGGCGGCCGTAACCTGGCCGACTTCGCCAGCGAAGGCGCTGACCTGATGCTGGAGGAGGGCCGCCGGGACCGCGACATCCAGCGGCGCGCCCAGTTCTACATCCGCTTCCAGGAGATATTTCAGGAGGAGCTGCCGGCGATCCTGCTCCTCCAGCCGGCGCGCTCCTACGTGACGACCCGCGAGCTGCGCGGTCAGCGACCCGTCTTCCTGTATGATGCGGGCGCGCGGTTCTACGATGTCCATCAGTGGTTCCTCAAGACGCGGCGTGAGGAGTAGCGTTCCCCGCCTGATCACACTCACGACCGACTTCGGCCTGAGCGACGGCTACGTCGCGGCCATGAAGGGCGTGATCCTTACCATCAATCCGCGCGCGAGCATCATCGACGTCACTCACGAGATACCGCCGCAGGCGATAACCAGCGCGGTGTTCATCACGAGCACGGTGTGGCATCTGTTCCCTGCCGGGACGATCCACGTGTGCGTGGTCGATCCGGGCGTCGGCACGAGCCAGAAGGCGCTGGCGCTCAGGACCGCGCACGGCATCTTCGTCGGGCCAGACAACGGCGTCCTGTCCGCAGCACTGCCGAACGCCGTCAGGGAGGGCGCGCCCGAGGGGGGAGGCATGGTGCACCTTCGGCCCGGCGCGGGGGCGTTCGAGCTGACGAACCCAGCGTATCAGCGCCCGGAGGTGAGCCGGACGTTCCACGGCCGGGACGTCTTCGCTCCAGCGGCAGCGCATCTGGCGCTCGGAGCCCGGCTGGAGGACTTCGGCCCGCGAGCCGAGCGCATTGTCGCCCTGCCGCCGTTCCGGGCCCAGCGGGAGGCGGACGGCGTCCTGCGAGCGCGCGTCATCCACGTCGATCGCTACGGCAATCTGATCACCGACGCGCGGGCCGAGGACCTGCCGTCAGATGGGTTCGTGGTCGAGATCGCAGGGCGCAGCATCAGAGGTCCGACGGCCACGTTCGGGGCGGGCGAGGGTCTGCTGGGCGTCGTCGGCAGCTACGGCTACCTGGGCGTCGCTCTGCGCGACGGGAGCGCGGCGCGGGAACTCGGCGCCGGCGTCGGCGCGGGCGTCGTCGTTCGCCCGGCCTAGAGCGCGAGCTACGGACCAACAATGACGGGCACGCCGAAGACGTGCTCGGGGCTGCCGTCCTCGGCGCTGGCGCTCCACGCTTCGATGATTATGGGTCCCCTCGTGTCCGGCGGCAGCTCGAGAGTCGCCGAGAACGGCCCGCGGCTGGGGGCGCCCTGGCTCGCCGTCGTGAACGTGCTCGCCAGCTCATTCCCCGCCTGGTCACGGGCGGTCAGCGTCACGGTCCCTTCGAACACGCTGGCGGTACCGTCAATGGTCACCGTCGTTCCCACGGTGTCGCCGCAGCGGGGCGACGTCACCAGGATCGCCGGGTCGCCCGTGGTGATCTGAATCTGAACGCTGTCCATCAACTCTAGGGCGCCGTCGCGCGCGCCTAGCGCGTACGCCTGGATGACGAGGTCTCCCGGCTGTGGCGGCGGCCTCAGACCGATATTCACCGACCAGCGCCCCGTGTCCGGGGCTCCCCGGTCCGCCACCACGGGCGCGGCGCACGGCTCGACGCCCGCGGAGGTCGTCACAGCTACCACCAGCGCGCCTTCGAAGACGCGGGCTTCCCCTTCGATGCGCAGTGGCGACCGGATGGCCGCGCCCGGCGCGGGGCTGGTGATCTTGATGAACGGGGCATCGGAAGGGGTGGCCGTGGCTCCGGGTGCAGCGGGCGACCCGGTGGCGGCAGGCGAGGCGTCGCCCGCCATCGAGGTCGGTGTCGGTTCATCGCCTCCTTCCCCGCAGGCAGCGAGGAAGAGCGCGAGAAGAAGCGCTGTGCGGAGGCGATGCATCGGCGCCAGTATACGCGCCGCGCGCCGGGGGTCAACAGCCGCGTGCTAGAATCCAGCGATGCGCGTCGTCTTCATGGGCTCGCCCCTCTTCGCTCTCCCCACGCTCCAACGCCTGATCCATAGCCCCTACGAAGTCGTCGCCGTCTACACCCAGCCCGACCGGCCGGCCGGGCGCGGACGCCGCCTGCAGCCGCCTCCCGCGAAGGAACTGGCGCTGGCGCGCGGCATACCGGTCCGGCAGCCAGACCGGCTGAGCGATCCCAGCGAGGTCGCGGAGCTGCGCGCTCTGCGTCCCGACGTCATCGTGATCGCCGCTTACGGCCAGATTCTCAAGCAGCCCGTGCTCGACGCGCCGCCGAAAGGCGTGATCAACGTCCACGCGTCGCTCCTGCCCAGATGGCGCGGCGCGGCGCCCGTGAGCACGGCCATCTTGGCCGGCGATACCGAGACCGGCGTCACCATCATGCTCGTGGAGCGCAGGCTCGACGCCGGCCCGATCCTCTCGCGCGCCGTCGAGCCAATTCGGCCCGACGACACCGCGGGCAGCCTGACCGAACGTCTGGCGGAAGCCGGGGGTCGGCTCCTCATCGATACGCTCCCGCGCTGGCTGGCCGGCGAGATAACGCCGGAGCCTCAGGACGACGCCAGCGCGACGTACGCCCCCTCCGTCGGCAAGGAGGATGCCGTCATCGACTGGACGCGCGACGCCGCGTTCATCTCCCGTCAGGTGCGCGCCTTCAATCCGTGGCCTGTGGCGCACACGACGCTGCGCGGCGCGCAATTCCGTATCCTGCGCGCCCACGCCATCGAACGCACAGGACCGGAGCGTCCGGGCACTGTGCTGCTTCTGGACGACGGACTGGCCGTCCGCTGCGGCCAGGGCACGCTGGTGATCGACGAAGCACAGCTTCCCGGCCGGCGGCCGCTGCCGGCGTCGGAACTGGCGCGCGGACGTCGCGACCTCGCCGGAGCCGTGCTGGGCGAGTGATGGAACGCGCCCAGACCCTGTACGACATCACGACAGCAGAACTCGCCGCCCGCCTGCGGGCGATGGGCGAACCCGCGTACCGCGCGCAGCAGGTCCGCCGCTGGGCCTTCCGCGAGTATGCGACTTCGTACGAAGAGATGACGGACCTCCCGGCGGCGCTGCGGCGACGGCTGGCCGCCGAACTGCCCCTCGGTCTGCCGGAAGAGACCGCCTTCATCCGCTCGGACGATGGCCTCACGCGCAAGTCGCTGCTGCGCCTGCGCGACGGCGAACTGATCGAGGCGGTGCTGATGCTCTACGACCCGCGCTCAGAAGCGCGCGGCTCTCTGAGACGCGCCATCGACCGCGCGACGGCGTGTCTATCGACGCAGGCGGGGTGCGCCATGGGTTGCGTCTTCTGCGCGACAGGCCAGGCGGGGTTCCGGCGCAACCTCACGGTCGGCGAGATCATCGCCCAGGCGGTCCGCCTCTCCCGGCACTTGAAGGACGAGGAGGGCCGCCGCCTGACCAACGTCGTCTTCATGGGCATGGGCGAGCCGCTGGCGAACTACGAGGCAACCCTGCGCGCCGTGCGCACGATCAACGCCCGCGACGGCTTCGGTATCGCCGCGCGGAGCATCACCATATCCACGGTCGGCATGCTGAACGGCATCCGGCGGTTGGCAGACGAAGGTTTGCAGGTGGGTCTGGCGGTCTCGCTGCACGCGCCCGACGACGATCTGCGGCAGCGCCTCATCCCCACGCAGCGGCACACCATCGCCGAACTTCTGGACGCCGTCGGCTACTACGTCGAGCGCACGGGCCGTCGCGTGACATTCGAGTACGTGCTGATGGAGGGCGTCAACGACGCGCCCGAGCAGAGTGACGACCTGGGGCGTCTGTTGAAGGGCCTCCTGTGCCACGTCAACCTCATCCCGGTGAATCCGACGGAAGGCAGCGCGGCGAAGCACCCCGCGCGCGGCCGGCTGCTCGCGTTCCAGAAGGCGGTCGCCCGGCACGGCGTCGCGTGCACGGTGCGCGTTGAGAGGGGAGTGGAGATCGCGGCTGCGTGCGGCCAGCTCCGAGGCGAGCACGCCACGAGCCTGCGCCGCGCGCAGCGACGACAGACGGCGGCCACGTAGGGCGTGTCCGCTATTCCTCGGTCTTCTCTTCCTCGGCGGGTCGCCCCACGCGCTCCGGCTCCGCCGGGGCAGGCACTTCTTCCGCGGCGGCGGGCGCCTCCTCCTCGGCCACGAGGCGCGGCGCGGCCACCTTGGCGATTACTACGTCGCCGTCCGTCAGGACCTCGTACATAGGATCCTGGGGCAAGTCGCGGACGTGGATCGACTGATCGAGTTCGGCGAGGCCGCTCACGTCGACTTCTATAGCCGCCGGGATGTCGGTGGGCAGCGCGCGGACGGCTATGGTCTCCAGCTCGTGCAGGAGGATACCGTGGAAGTCCTTCACGGCAGGGGAAACGCCCGTCAGGTGCACGGGGACGTCGGCACGCATTCTCTCCTTGAGCGAAATCTGGTAGAAGTCCACGTGCAGAAGCTCGTGGCTCACGGGGTCGCGCTGGGTCGAGCGGATCATCACGGGGCGGATTGCCTTCTCGGCGCCGACCGTCAGGTCGATGATGGCGTTGCGCCCCGTCTCGCGCAGGAGACGCTGCACGTCCACGGCCTGAGCCTGCACGGCGACCGACTCGACACGGTGCCCGTAGACGTTCGCCGGGACCAATCCGCGTCGGCGGAGCGCCTTGACCTTCTTGCCCAGGGTCGCACGCGGTTCCACTGTCAATTTGACGTTTGCCATCGTCCGTTCCTCTTCACGAAAACGCCGCGCCTGACGGGCAGCGGCTCACGGCTGCGAATGCGTCTGTCTCCGCTACCGGCGGCGCAGCCAGCCAGTGAGCCTGCGCGCCACGACGATCCCGAAGCCGAAGGCGAACGCGGCCGGCAGCGTGAACACCGCGTTGACGTTCCCGCTCACCCGCGGCGAAAGCAGGAACACCACGGAGCTTCGGTCTATGCGGGCGTCCTGCGCCACCGCCAGCCCCACCACGCTCTCCTCCACCTCGATCCGCTGGGCGCGCGCGGAGAGAGCCATGCTCTCCTCGATCTCGACCTCGCCCCCAGAGACGCTGCGGACGAAGGCCTGGCGGACGTTGACCTCGGCGCCCGTGACGTCGCCGACGGCGCTCTGGCTCAGCTCGACCCGCTCGGCAGCCACGCCGCCGAGGGTCGATGTCTCCTCACTGTGCCCGTTCTCGCCGCTGACCATGCGCCTGCCGTTTCTTGGAACCCGCTCGGAATGCCGGGCCTCCGACCGGTCACGATAACAAACGGTCAGAGGCGGAACAAGCGCCGGGAGCGAGCCACGTCTGGCCCCTGGAGGCTCCTAGAGAGACCTGCTACAGAGGTTCGAAGCTCAGGCGCCGCCCCTCGGCGAACGCCGCATCGGGCCGCGCCTTCATCTCGATGATGCCGCGGCAGCCGCGAACCGTGCGGCGCACCCGCCAGGGCTTCATCCCGCGCGCGGCCTTCAGGATCACGCCTTCGTCGTCCACGAACAGCAAATCCAACGGGAAGCGCATGAAGAAGCTGTGGATGTCGCCGCCGGGGAATAGGATGGCCTCGTTCGCCGGGAAGTCGCCGCGCAGCATCAGGCCCGCGAAGCGGAACCCGAACGAACGGGCAACGCGCAACCGCTCCACAACGACTGCGCCCTGCTCATCCAGAACGCGGAAGTCGCCGCGACGGCTCCGCTTGACCTCGGTGACGGTCACGGCTCGGCTGGCGCCTCCAACGGCGGCCGGAAGTAGATGACGCCGTTCTCGACGACGGTATCGAGGCGGCCTTCCCACACCATGTACTCCAGATGCGCCAGCGTTTCGCTGATGGCGGCGCGTTTCATCCAGAACTCGAACGTCTCGAAATCGCCGGTCACCCACTTCGTCCGCGACGCCACATGGTATGCCGTCGTCGGTTTGCCGTCGATGATGCCCAGCATCTCGTTGAGGCGATCTTCGTGATGCTGCTCGATCTCGCGCAGCCGGGCGGGCAGGTCGTCGATGGTGTGCTCGTGCGCTGGTAGCGCCTTGCGCACGGGCAGAGGCTCTAGACGCTTGAGCGAGGCGATGTAGTCGCCCAGCGGGTTGCCCTGCTGCTGCGGGTGCAGGCTCACGTTCGGCGTGATGGTCGGGAGCACGTGATCGCCGGTGAACAGAAGCCGCTCCTTCGGCTCGTAGAAGCAAATGTGGCCGGGCGAGTGGCCCGGCGTCCACATCACCTCCAGCGTGAAGCGCCCCATCTCGATGCGTTCGCCGCCCCAGACGACCTCGTCAGGCTCGACGGGGACGACGAAGCTGCGCACTGGCATCGCCGAAGCCTGCAGGCCGGGCGTCTCGTCCTCCGGGACGCCGTACTGCCGGAGCCAGTCGGCCATCTGCCGCAGCAGCCGGTCGGGCGCCCAGTAGCGCGAGCGGATGAGGTCACGGTCGCGCTGGTGGATGATCACCTTCGCCCCGCAGACTTCCTTGAC
>JBBITS010000008.1:4167-5627 GCA_037440665.1 Chloroflexota bacterium | reverse complement strand
TCACCAGAAGCTGCTGGATGCGGCCGAAGCCGCCACAGACATCGTTCACCTGCGCTTCGAGGGCGTCGAACGCCTCGGGCACGTTCCAGCCGGAGTCGATGAGCGTCCAGCCGTCGCTTCCCTCGATGAGGTAGGGCAGAACCCATCCCAAGGGGTTATTCGGAATCGGGACCTTGAGCTGGTAGACGCCGGGGATGATCTCGGTGGCCATTTGCGACGGCATTGTAGGCTCTGGGGTGCTCAAGGTCGAGCGCAACGGGCAGCGCGCGCCCGGGAGCGCGCGTGTTGCCAGCCACGGCCAGCCCGTGCTATCACAGGCGAGCCATGCCCACCGTGAACCTGCCCTTCGGCGACCAGCGCATCGACGTCGATCTGCCGGAGCGGGCGAAGGTCGTCTCGGGCGCGGGAGCGGCGCCCCACCCCCGTACGGCGCCCCCGGAGCCGCCGCCCGACGAAGCGCAGCTTGTCCGCGACGCCTTCGCCCGGCCGCTGGGCATGCCGCCTCTGCGCGAGTTCCTGCGCCCGTCGTCGCGCGTCCTCATCGCCTTCGACGACCCGACGGTGACCTCGTACGGCCCCATCCGCCGCCGGGTCATCGACGCCGTGTTCGGCGAGATGCGCGCAGCGGGCTGCCCGGAGGAGCAGGCGACGCTGGTCTGCGCCAACGCCCTGCACCGCAAGTGGACGCGCGATGAGCTGGGCGTCATCATCGGCGCCGACCTCGTAGAGCGCTCGGGCGACCGTCTGCTTTGTCACGACGCTGAGGACAGCGCCAACCTGGTCTACTTCGGGACGACAGCCAACGGCTACGACGTGGAGACGCACCGGCTCGTGCGCGACAGCGACGTCACGGTGTACGTCAACGCCGGTCTGCACATGGGCTTCAGCGGCGGATGGAAGTCGGTTTGCGTCGGCCTCTCGACGTGGCGCAGCATCCGGCACACGCACACGCCCGACGGCATGTCCATGTCGGTGCACAACAACCGCATGCACGCGGTGCTGAACGAGATGGGCGAGCATCTGGAGGCGCGACTGGCGCAGGCGGGCAACGGCCGTCCCGCGCCGCGCATCTTCAAGGTCGAAGTCATCCCTGCTGACATCCGCACGGCGCGCCACGTCTGGGCGGGCAGCGTGGCAGCAACGCGGGCGGCGGCGCTGGAGGTGATGGCGGCGCGCTCGCGGCCCCGTCGCGAGGCCGCCGAGCCGGTCGACGTCATCGTCTACGGCCTGCCCGACTGGAGCCCGTACGCCACGTTCGCCCGCATGAACCCGATCCTGACGCTCGTCTCCAGCGGCCTCGGGTACCTCGGCGGCTACATCGAGGCGCTGGGCACGCCAGGCTGCACGGTTATCCTGGCGACGCCCGTCCCCGAGCAGTGGGACATGCAGCACCACCCGGCGTACAAGGAGGTGTGGGACCGCGTCCTGCCGGTGAGCAAGGACCCCTACGAGATCAGCGC
>JBBITS010000008.1:0-4157 GCA_037440665.1 Chloroflexota bacterium | reverse complement strand
TTCACGGACGAGTTCGCGACCCACGCTGGCTACATCGAGCAGTACCGCCATGGCGTGGCGTTCCACCCGGTCCACGCCATCCTCGCGACCCATCCGCTGAAGCGCCTGCGTCACGCTGGCCGGGTCTTCGTGGCCGGGGCGCAGGACCCCGGCGTCGTCCGCCACGTTGGCTTCACGCCGTTCCCCAGTGTCGAAGACGCCCTGCGCGAGGCCGAGCGTATCCACGGCGCCGACTGCTCCGTCGTGTGCGTGCGCTACTGACGCTGGCGCGCCGGATCGCACTAACTGGCCGGACGAAGACCGGCTCTCAAGGTGGCCGTCGCCATTGGGGTCGTGTTAGGCCACGCTGAAGCGTGGCCTTCAGGGGACAACTCCCGCCTCCCGCCTCCCGCTTCCAACCTCGAACTTCCAAACTCCGGGGCCTTCCCACCTGCCGTAGACTGGTAGAGACGCCGATAACCCGCCAGGAGGCGCACAATGGCCACTGTCACCACGTCCGCGCGGCCCACGCTGGCCGAACTGAACCTGAGCCCAGGCAAGCGCACCCGCCTGTTCCGGCTGCTCTACCGTTCGGGCCCGGCCAACGGGACGCTGCTGTTCCTGCCCTACGACCACGGCATCGAGCACGGCCCCGTCGACTTCCTCGGGAACCCCGAGAGCGCCGACCCGGAGGCCATCTTCCAGTTAGGCGTCGAGGGGCGGTTCTCCGGCGTCGTCACCCACATCGGGCTGGCCCGGCGCTATTACCCCGCCGTGGCGGGCCAGGTACCGCTCGTCGTCAAGGTCAACGGCAAGACCGCCGTTCCGCCGGACGACGAGGCGTTCTCGCCCCTGACGAGTTCGGTCGAGGAAGCCGCCGCTCTGGGCGCCGACGCCGTCGGTTACACGCTGTACGCCGGTTCGCCCGCGCAGGCCGAGGACATGCGCCAGATGAACGACGTCCGCCGCGAGTGCGAGCGTCTCGGCATGCCGCTCATCGTCTGGTCGTACCCGCGCGGGAGCGCCATCGAGGCGAAGGGCGGCCGCGATTCGCTGTACGCCGTGGACTACGCGGCGCGTCTCGCCGTCGAGCTGGGGGCTGACGTCGTCAAGATCAACCTGCCCAAGGCCCACAAGCCCGACACGAAGTATCCCAAGGAGTACGAGGAGCTGGAGGGCGACCGCTTCGACATGACGCGCCGCGTCGTGCAATCGGCCCAGCGCTGTCTGGTGCTCTTCTCCGGCGGAAGCTACAAGGAAGACGAGCAGTTCCTGCGGGACGTCGAGATGGGCATGCGCGCAGGCGCGGCCGGCCTCATCGCCGGGCGCAACATGTGGCAGCGCCCGCACCGCGAGGCTCTTGCGCTCATCGAGCAGGCTCACGGCGTTCTGCAGCGCTACGGCGCGCCCGAGGCCTGAGGCTCCTTCTCTTCCGGCGTTGTCATCGCGGGGCGTCTGCGTCACCATGAATGTGTGATGGCGCGGGCGCCCCGCTTCGCTTCGCTCGCCACCGCCGCGGTTGCGCTGCTCGCGGCGGCGTGCAGCCTCACGCCTCAGTCTGATCCGACTCCGACGCCGTCGCCGCCGCCCACCCTGCCGCCACCGACGATCGAGCTGCCAACGCCGCTCCCCGCTACGCCGACGCCGGGGCCGACCCTGCCCGAGCTGCTGCCCGGCACCACGATTGTCGTCGGCGGTCCGGTGAACGTGCGCGCCGAGCCGAGCGCCGCCGGCGCGCGGACGGGGACGCTGCAGGACCTCGCGACGGTCAAGATCGCCCGACTCGTCGCAGGCGAGAACTGGATCATCGGGACGCAGACGTGGCCGGCGGCGCAGCCGTCCTGGGCGGACGTCTGGGCGGAGTTGGAGGGCGGCGGCTACGTGTACGCCGCGTTCCTGTTCACGCTCCTGCCAGGCGAGACTTCACCCTTCGCCGATGCGCAGGGGCAAGAGCGATGGATCGACGTAGACCTCTCGGAGCAGCGGACACGGGCGATGATCGGCGACGAGACGGTGTACGAGGCGAAGGTGACGACCGGCGCGCCGCCCTTCGAGTCGCCTCGCGGGGCGCACGCCATCGAGCCCGACGGCCGCATAGCGCTGGAACGCATGACAGCGTCGCAGGCCGGGTACTCGGCCGAGCAGGCGCGGTACGACGTCGAGCGCGTGCTCTTCACGCAGTACTTCGACCGGGGCGGCAACGCCCTGCACCTGAATTACTGGCGGCCGGAGCCGGTTTTCGGCGCGACGCCAACGAGCCACGGCTGCGTGGGGCTGCTGCTGCACGACGCCCAGTGGTTCTGGCTGTTCGGCGCCCCCGGCATGCGCGTGGAGATCCACGACTGAGGACATTGCTCTTACTCGCCCCCGCCTGCTCGATTTCCTGCTACGGTTGCGGCTTCTTGGGCCCTTCGCCGAAGAGATAGCCACGTCCACCCTAGAAGACCCGATACCGCCCCAATCGCACCGACGACCAGCGAAGCTCGCCCCAACGCAATTAGCGCCTCAAGCCAAGGCGGACCGAAGTCGTCGCTTCCGCGCAAGAACTCCATCGCTGCGAGAACAACGGGCGTGCCGGCACCGCCGACAGCGCCCAAACCCATGCTCACCGCCAGCCGCAAAGCGCCCGGCCGCAAGTCCGACATCCCGGGCAGCGCTACGTATACGGCCGCGAACGCCGAGCCCACCACCGTGACCAGCCCAAACAGCATGCCGAGCATGGTGACCACCACGACGATCGTGGGCGGGGGGCCATCCGTTGCCCACTCGTCCGAAACGGCGGCCCAGATCAGTAGCGGCGGCACGCTGGCAGCGAACCACGAGGCGACGACGAGCAGCGCCAGCCTCGGGACGCGCGGCGAAATCATTACTTCCGGCTCACTCGTTATCACCAGGCCGTGAAGTCGCAGCCGTCGGTGTAGCGGTGAGGGTCGCGCTAGGTGCTTCCTCGCCCTCATCCGGCAGGAAGGTGTCCTTTATCCACTGAGGCGCTTCCTCGGCGATCGCCGTCTTCAGCGGCGACGCAAGCCACGTGGGCGGCGGGAAGTCGCATTCCGCCTCAGGCACCGGCGATCCCAGCGGACTCGCCGTGTCAGGCGCCATGGTGAGACCGGCATCGTTGGCGCCGCGCAGCGCGTTCACGGCCGCCAGACCGAATTCGCGCTTTGTCGACGCGATATTCACTGTCGTCTGTCCGAAGTACACGAGCACGTTCCCGCTGAACACCATCTGGACCGTCGCCCCGCGCATGATTCTCGCCGGACCCTCCTTCGCTTCGTCTGCCAGCAGGCTGACCGGTTCGGCGCAGGGGCGCTCAGTGAAGACCACGATTGGAGGCAGGCAACCACCCTCCAGCGGCGGCTCCGGCGGCGTGCATGTGCCGTAGGTGACCGCGATATCCTCTTGCGGAGGGACTCCAACACCGGGGGACCCGCTCTCTCTGTAATGCGTGATGTCGGTCAGCGGCAAGCCCTGGTACTCCTCACCAAGCCAGAACACAGGGAAATCGTCAAACTGCCTCAGTTCCTCCAAAGTCATGTGCACCGCCGCCGGCACCGGCGTCTCGATTGGCGTGACGGCATCGGCATTCTGGTCGTGGGAGCCGTCCCAGAGAAAGAACCATGTGGCGCCAATGCCGCCAGCTACGGCCACGAGCGCGACGAAGATACCGGATTTCCGGTACATCAGAGCACCTCTTTTCATCGGACCTCGATGTAGTAGACGTAGCCATCAAGGCGCGGGGCATCGTCCGTACATCCCTGGCGAATCGGCCGTCTGTTGCCCCAGTACTCAGCATGAACCCAGGAATGGCCTCCGCCGAGCACAAACTGTATGAACAGCCACTCCCTCCCAGCAGTGAATCCGCTGCCGCTGAATCCCGGCCGTATCCTGTCGGGGTATGGGTATACCTCGGGCACGAAGTGCCCCCTGGACGCTATGTGCGCCGGACAGTTGTCGTCGAAGTGCGGCGTGGCCACGGCGTAGAATCGCCAGGGGCTAATGCGGACGCCGAGCGAGGTCTCGTACCGCTCTATGTAGTATCTCAGTGTCGAATCTTCCTGATCGGCGACCTCAGCGCGGAAGTGAAACCGCTCGGTCGAGCCCACAGGCCAGCACCAACCGCAGAGCCCGCCGTTCTCAGCCGCGCTGAGATCGTCCTCGGAGCAGTGCCCCACTTC
>JBBITS010000007.1:0-24268 GCA_037440665.1 Chloroflexota bacterium | reverse complement strand
CTCAAACGCGAGCTGTATCGGCGCGCCTTCTGCCTGCTGATGCCCATCACGTGGGACGAGCCGTTCGGACTGGTGATGGCAGAAGCGCAGGCGTGCGGCACGCCCGTCATCGCCTACAACCGCGGCGCCGCGCCCGAGATCATCGTGGACGGGGAAACCGGATACGTCGTACCTGAGGACGCTGACGCCATGGCCGCCGCCGTCAAGAAGGTCGACCGCATCGACCCCGCGCGCTGCCGCCGCCACGTCGCGGAGAAGTTCGGGCCTGAGGCCCTGGCTGCCGGGTACCTCGACGTGTACGAGCGCATGGCGCGCGAGGCCGAGCGGGAGCGCGCGCGGACTTACGCCGGCGTCGCCATCGACGAACTGGTCGCGGGCCTCGCCTCACAGGCATCGGAGGATAAGCCCGACGCTCTGGCCGTGGCCTGAGCCCCGGAGAAGCCTGGATGAGCGGACATCTGTCGGACTCCGAGAGCGTTCTGATGGCCGAACTGGCGCAGATCGGCATCGACCAGCCGTCGCTGACGACGACCGACAACGAAGCCCAGATCGGGGGCCTGGCGCGAACCTACGAGCAGAAGCGGCTCGCCGGAGCGGCCGCCGCGCGCCGCCTGCCCGCGCGCCGGGTGGTAAACCGCGTTCGCGTGCTGCCGGGTGCCCCCAACCCCGACGAGCGCATCGCCAGCTCCATCGCGGAGATCGCGGCGATCCTCGCTCCTTCTGCCGCCGGACGCCTGCGCTACTCGGTCAACCACGGAGTCGTGACCGTCGATGGGGACCTGCCCGACAGCGGATGCCTCTGCCGGCTCACCAGCGCCATATGGGCCATCCCTGGCGTGCGCGACGTAGTCAACCACCTGCGCGCCGCCGAACTCCCCCGTGCGGCGGCGAGGCCAGACCAACTCGAGCGCTCCATAGCGCGCGTGCTGGGCCTGCCCGAAGGCGCGGTGCGCGTGCGCATTGAAGGTTGCATGGCGATCCTCGAAGGCGCCGTCCGTTCCGAAAGCCAGAGATGGGCGGCCGAAGACCTGTTGCTGTGGCAGGCCCAGGTATACGATGTCGTCAATCGCCTGCGGGTGACCCTCGCTGAGGACCGCAGGCCACGGCCGAAGAAGACGGCGTGAAACAGGCAACGCCCGCCTGAAGGCGTATGACGCTCTTGACCGGAACGACCGGCGCAGAAGAACGGGCGCAGCTTCCCGAAGGCGAACCTCAGGGCATCCAGGACATCCGGGATGCCCTTGTCGTTCGCGAGCGCGACACTTTCCTGCTCACCGACGAGTACGGGAACATACCTCGGGGCAACGAGCAAGGTCTGGGCCTCTACCGCGCCGACACGCGTCATCTCTCCACTTACGCCTTCTACGTGCAGGGCGGCGCGCCCGTCATGCTCCTGTCCACCGCCGAGCTGGGATTCGCCATGGAGCAGGTCCTCACGAACCAGCGCCTGCAGACGGCCGACGGCCGCGTCGTTCAGCGCGGCACCATCGAAATCCGCCGCCAGCGCGTCATGGCCGACGTGCTGGAAGAGACGGTGCGCATCACGAACTTCAACCCCTATGGCGTCACGCTGGAACTCTGGTATGACCTCGACGCCGACTTCGCCGACATCTTCGAAGTCCGGGGCCACATGCGGCCCCAGCGCGGCGAAATCCTGCCCGTCGCCGTCAGCAAAGACACCATCGTGTATGCCTACCGCGGCCTCGACCAGCGTCAGCGCGAGACGCGCGTGGCGTTCAACCCGAACCCCACGTCGATCTCGGCCACCGGCGCGCGCTTTGTCCTGAACCTCGGGCGGCGGGAGACCATCGTGATCCAACTGACGGTTGCGGCCGACGGCCAGCAGCGACGGTCGCTCAAGGGACGCCAGCGGTTCGACGTCGTCGCCGCCGACTACAACGCGTGGATGGAGGGGTGCTCGCAGGTCTTCACCGACAACGAGTTCTTCAACCGCGTGATGCAGCGCTCCCTGGCCGACATCCGCATGCTGCTCAGTGAGACAAAGGCAGGTGAACGCTACCCGGCGGCAGGGACGCCGTGGTTCGACGCCCTCTTCGGGCGCGACAGTTGCATCGCAGCGCTGCAACTCCTGCCCTACCGCCCGGACATCGCGCGCCAGACGCTCAGGGCGCTGGCCGCGCATCAGGGCGACGAGCGCAACCCGTGGCGCGACGAGGAGCCGGGCAAGATCCTCCACGAAATGCGGCTGGACGAGATGTCGGCTACAGGCGAGCTGCCCTACGCGCCGTACTACGGCAGCGTCGACGTCACGGCCTTGTTTCTTATGCTCGCGGGGGAGTACTACGCGTGGACGGCCGACCTCCGCTTCATGCACGCCCTCCAGCCGCACATCATGGCGGCGCTGTCGTGGATCGACAACTGGGGCGACCTCAATCAGGACGGTTACGTCGAGTACGAGAAGCACTCGGCGCGTGGCCTCGTCAACCAGGGATGGAAGGACTCCTGGGACGCCGTCATGCACGCCGAAGGCGGCCTCGCGCCGCCGCCAGTGGCGCTGGTCGAGGTGCAGGGGTACGTGTACGCCGCGCGGCGCAGCATAGCCGCTGTCCTAGGCGCGCTCGGCCTCCACGACGAGGAACGGCGCCAGCTCCACAAGGCCGCCCGGCTGCGGCGGAACTTTAACCGCGACTTCTGGATTCCGGAAGAGCGCTTCTTCGCGCTCGCCCTCGACGGCGAGGGGCGTCCCTGCGCGTCCATCACGTCGAATCCAGGGCACGCGCTGTGGACAGGCATCGTCGGCACGCAGTTCGCTCGCCCGGTCGCAGACCGGCTGATGTCGAACGAACTGTTCAGCGGCTGGGGCATCCGCACGCTGTCGTCTTCCAGCGTTCGCTACAACCCCATCGGCTATCACGTAGGGACGGTGTGGCCGCACGACAACGCCATTTGCGCCATAGGCTTCAAGATGTACGGTTTCGAGGACGAGACCAACGAACTGGCCACGGCTCTGTTCGACGCGGCCTGCGCCTTTCCCTACTACCGCCTGCCCGAGTTGTTCGGAGGCCAGCCGCGCACGGCGCACGGCGCGCCCGTGCCCTACCCTGTGGCCTGCCGCCCTCAGAGCTGGGCGGCGGGGAGCTTCCCCCTGATCCTGCGCGCCATCCTCGGCCTGCGAGCCGACGCGCCGGCGCACAAGCTAGCCGTCGTGCGCCCGAACCTGCCGTACTGGCTGAACCACGTTCAACTCCGCGGCCTGCGAGTGGGCCGCGGCCACGTGGACCTGCGCTTCTTCCGTCGCGGCGGCGCGACCGTCGTCGAAGTGCTGGATTCCAGCGGGGGCATACAGGTCGTCACGCCCGGCCGCTGGAGCCTGTAGCAGGGTGCTGAAAGATGGGGAGTGCAGAGGGGCGGAGCCCCTTTGCCGGTCGAAGACTCGACTCTGGCGAGGGGTCTGGGGGTGTCCCCCAGATTCAAACCACGTGCCTGGCGGGCGGGTGGGCAAGAAAGACCCTTCTTCCCCAGGGTTTTTCAGCACCCTGGTAGGGCCCCAATCCACCGCTTGACACCCCGCCAGCGCCCGATGTACGACAGGGAACGGCCGGCGGCCGCACAGGCCACCGCAGGATGCTGGCCGGCCGGAGCGCGGAGGAACGCCAAGCATGCAGCGCTTCTGGTCCCGAACCGCCGGGCTGATCGCCTCTCACCACCTCCTCATCGCCATTATCGCCATCGTTCTCACCGCCGTCCTCGCCGTCGGCATTACCCGCATCCGCTTCAAGACGGGACAGGACACCATCGTCGATCCAGACACGGACGTGTACCAGGAGAACATCCGCTTTCAGAAGGAGTTCGGCGGCGATCCCATGCTCGTCCTGTTCGAGGGCGACATCCTGAAGCTCTTCGAGCCTCAGAACCTAGCGACGCTCCAGACGCTGGAAGCGGAACTCAACGCCACCGGCGACTTCGAGTCGGTGCTCACGCCCTACACCGTCGTCGGCTTCGCGCGGGACCGTGTGATCGAGCGCATGGAGACGGCTCCCGCGCAACTGGCCGAGGATCGGGAGAGCGCCGCCGCCGAGGCGCGCGCCGAGGCGGCTGCCCGCGGCGCGACGGCAGAAGAGCAGGACCAGGCGGCCGACGAGGCCCGCCAGCGCGTCTTCGACGAGTTCCAGGCCGAGTTCGGTCCCGACATCCAGCGCTTCGCCGAGGTCGGCGAGGTCTCCCTCGGCAACCCGAAGTTCGTGGAGTTCGTCATCTCCGACGCCACCGGCGAAGTGCGCTCCGATCTCGCAGGGGTGTTCCCCGACCGCGAGCACGCGCTCATGGTCGTCCGCCTCAACGGCAACATGACCATCGACGAGCAGGCGAACGCCGCAGCGGAGACGGTCGACGTCGTGGGGAACTACAGTTTCGAGGGTCTTAGCGTGCTGGCCACGGGCTCTCCCCTCCTAATCAAAGAGATCAACGATGACATGCGGACGAGCCTGCTGCGCATGGCGGGCATCGTCGTCCTGATGATGGTGTTCGTGCTGATGGTGGTGTTCCGCGCGCGGTGGCGGCCTCTGTCACTGATTATCGTGCTGTTCGGGTGCATATCGGCGTTCGGGCTCATGGGGCTGCTCGGCCTGAATCTGACTATGGTCACCATCTCGGGCCTGCCGATCCTCATAGGCCTCGGCGTCGACTTCGCAATCCAGCTTCACAGCCGTATGGAAGACGAGACACGCCGCACCGGCGATGCGCTGGAGGGTATGAGGTCGTCGCTGCAACACCTGGGCCCGGTGCTGGCGCTGGCGTTGGTCGCCGCGACTATCGGCTTCCTCGTCCTGCACATCTCGCGCGTGCCGATGATCCGCGACTTCGGGTCGATGCTGGCGGTCGGCACGTTCATCCTCTTCGTCGGCGCGTTCTTCTTCATCAACAGCGTTCTCTATCTGCGCGACCGCCGCACAGGCATACCGCCCCGGGGCCGGGCGCTGCTCGACATGGAGGGCGTCGTCGGCTTCATGACGCAGATGACGACGGGCAGAGGCCCGCTGGTCCTAGCCCTCGCCGTTTCCATCGCGATCCTCGGCTTCGCCCTCGACCGGCGGCTCACGGTCGAGACCGACCCCGAGAAGTTCGTGCCTCAGGACAGCCCCGTGCTGCAGGACCTCTTCCGCATCCGCGACGTCGCCGGCTCGTCCAGCGAGCTGAACTTCCTCATAGAGGGAGAGGATGTAACGGACGCCGAGACGCTGACCTGGATGCTCCAGTTCGAGCGCCAGCTCCTCGAGGACTATCCGCGCGAGTTCCTCCGCTCGGCGAGTCTCGCCAGCCTCGTGGCTCAGGCCACCGGTAAGGAGACCTTCGAACCCGAGGACGTGCAACGCACTCTGGAGATGACGCCGGCCGCCATCCGCAACAACGTCATCAGCGCCGACGGAACCCGCGCCTCCATGGTCTTCGCCATCGGCCCTATCTCGCTCAAAGAGCGCGAACTGCTGCTGGAGGAGATCGAGCGAGAGATTGAGCCTCCGCCCGGCCTCCTTGTGAAGCCCGCCGGCCTCGCCGTCATCGGCGTCGAGGCGGTCGAGGCGCTGTCGGCGAACCGCAATCTGATGTCGTTCTCGGCGCTGGCGGCCATCGGCGTCCTCTATCTGCTGGCGTATCGCAACGTGGTGCGGGCCATCCTGCCGATCTTGCCGGTGGTGCTGGCGCTCCAGAGTTCCTCGGTGCTGCTGTACGTCTTCGGCATCGACCTCAACCCGCTGACGTCGGTATCCGGGCCCCTGATCATCGCCATGGGCACCGAATTCACGCTGCTGCTGATGTCGCGCTACGACGAGGCCCGGCGCGAGGGCGCGGCGCCCCGCGAGGCGATGGCGCTGGCGTCGCAGCGCATAGGGCGCGCCATCACGGCCTCTGGCCTCACCGTTGTCGGCGGCTTCGGCGTGCTGGCGTTCTCGGGCTTCCCGATGCTCAACAGCTTCGGCCAGGTGACGGCCCTGAACATGGGGCTTGCGCTGCTGAGCGCCCTGCTGGTACTCCCCGCGCTGCTGGTGTGGGCCGACGAAGGGCTCTTCGCCCGCGCCCCGGCGCGCGAGCCTCAGCCCGCGCCCTGACGCTGCGCGCCGGGGCGGCCCGCTGCTACCATCCCTCCGTGAACTTCGATGACTTCGAGCCTTCCACCGAAAACCAGGCGCTGAAAGACGAAGTGCTGCGCGCCGTCGACGCTGCGGGCGGCATCACCTTCCGCGACTACATGGACCTGGTCCTGTACCATCCGGTCCACGGCTATTACCGCACGCGCGAACCGATGGGGCGGGCGGGCGATTACGTCACCAGCCCCGAGGTCCATCCCATCTTCGGCGCTCTTATAGGCCGCCAACTTCGCGAGATGTGGGACCTGATGGGTTGCCCTTCGCGGTTCGACGTCGTCGAGTGGGGACCCGGCACAGGCCTGCTGGCGCGCGACGTCCTGCGGTGGGCGTCGCGCCAGGCGCCCGCGTTCGCCTCGTCCATCCGCTACACGCTGGTCGAATCGTCGGAGAGGCTCGCCTCCCGTCAGCGCGCCACGCTGGCCGAAATGGAGCCCGCTTCCATCGAGTGGGCCCAAGAGCCACCAGACGCTGTGGAAGGCTGTGTCCTGAGCAACGAATTCGCCGACGCGCTGCCTGTGCACCGCGTCAAGATGAGCGATGGCGAACTGCGCGAGGTCTTCGTCGTCCGTGGCGGTGCGTGGGTGGCCGAAGAGCTGCGTCCGCCTTCGACGCCTGGCCTCGCGGCCTACTTCGACCACCTCGGCCTGCTTCCGGGCGAGGGCTGCTACGCCGAAGTCAATCTGGCTGCCGTCGAGTGGATGCGTTGCGTCGCACGCAGCCTGCGCAGGGGCTTCGCTCTCACACTGGACTATGGCTACGAGGCAGCGGACCTGTACGCGCCGTGGCGTCGCGACGGAACGCTCCTCTGCTTCTACCACCAGAACCCATCGCACGACCCCTACGCACGCGCGGGCAGACAGGACATCACCGCGTCGGTCGACTTCACGACCCTGACTCGCGCCGGAGAGGACGAAGGGCTCACGACGCTCGGCCTGACGACGCAGGCGCGCTTCCTGTCGGCGCTGGGCATCGGCGCCGGCGTCGAACGAGCTCTGGACGCCAGCCAGGCGCTGGAGGAGTACTATGCGCGCCGCAACGCCGTCGTGGAGCTGCTGGACCCCGCGGGCCTGGGGCGCATCCGCGTCCTGATCCAGGCGCGCGGCTGCGGCGCGCCAGCGCTCAGCGGACTTCAGGAGCTGGAAACGCCGGGCGCATGAGGACCTCTGACCGATCGGTGCAGGGGTATACACACTTCCACATCTCGCGTATAGTAACGCCAACCGGCCGAGAGGCGGGGCGCGGCCCCGGTTCCCCCGCCGTGAAGAAAGGAGTGGGCTCGTGCCAGGACGTCTCTTGTTCAGCGTGGGCGCTGCCTTCGCGCTCGTCGCGGCGCTCTCGCTCACCGCGTGCGGCGGTGGCGGAGGTGGCGATGAAGACGCCATCAAGAGCCTGGTCGACAAGACAGCCAAGGCGCTCGAAGACATGGACGCCGACGCATTTGAAGGCCTGATGTCTTCGGACTGCGAAGGCATCGCCGCGGCTATGGAAGAGACCTTCAGTCTGCTGGAAGAACTCGACATGGGCGAGTTCAAGGTCAACATTGAGAACGTCGAGGTCCGCAACGTCGAGGATGATTCGGCCGAAGTCCTCGTCGAGGGCACGGTGGAGGTGGCCGGCGAGGAAACGGACCTGAGCGAGGGCGACGACTGGAGCAAAGTCGTCAAGGAAGACGGCAAGTGGAGGTGGGCCGACTGCGAGGAGTTCGCAGGGGCCTGACCGGCCGGTTCGCCTGAAAAGGGTGTAGTCTCCGCAGGAAGGTTTCGGTGTGCGCCGGGTCCGCCTACACTGGTAGCGTGGGCCCGGCGTACAGCGATCTTCTCATCCAGCACATGCGCGAGCCGCGCAACACTGGCCCTCTCGACGGAGCCAACGGCGTCGCGGCCGTGCGCAACCCTGTTTGCGGCGACAGCGTGACGTTCATGGTGCGGGTGGAGGACGGGCGCGTCGCCGCCGCCCGCTTCGTGGCGCAGGGGTGCGGCGGGTCCGTCGGCGCCCTGAGTCTGACGACGGAGCTGCTGGAGGGCCTCACCCTGGCCGAGGCCACCGCCCTCGACCGCGACGCCATCACCGGCGCCGCGGGCGGCTTCCCCACGAGCAAGATTCACTGCGCCGTCCTGGCGGCCGACGCCGTCCGGCTGGCCCTGGCTGACTACCTCCAGCGCCCCGCGCGCGGCTAAGCGCTACAGACCGATTTCATCGAGGAAGTCCATGACCGCCCGGTTGAAGGCCTCGGGCTGGTCGATGTTCGCGGCGTGTCCGGCGTCGGGAATGATCACCTTCTTCGCCCCGGGGATCTTCGCCGCCATATAGTCCGTCGCCGCGTGGTAGCGCTTGTCGCGCTCGCCTACCAGAACCAGCGTCGGGACGTTGATGGAAGGGAGGGCGTCGATGATACGCGAGTCGAACTGCGCCAGCATGCCTTCAGCGGCCATCGCCAGGCCCTCGGCCGATCTGTGCAGCGAGCGCGTGGCCTCGATCTCGGCGCTGCCGCGCAGCGCTTCGATACCCCCCTGACGCAGTTGCTTCGCCATGCCGAACGCGAACTCGTTCCACCCCGCGCGCGCGTCGTCGCTACGGTACCCGGGACCTGTGTCGAACAGGAGCAGCGCCCGCACACGCTCAGGATGCGCCACGTAGAAGGCCAGCGACATGTAGCCGCCGAGGGAGAGGCCGCCGACGACCGCCTGCTGCGCGCCGACGTGGTCCAGGATGGCGCACATGTCGGCGATCGTCAGGGCCTCGCTGTACGCCTTCGGGTCGGGCGGGCTCTCCGTGCCGCCGTGACCGCGCATGTCCCAGGCGACTACGTGAAAGCGGTCGGCCAGCGCCTCGCCCACGTTGCGGAACATGCGCCCGGCCGCCCCGTAACCGTGACTCAAGAGGATCGGGTAACCGCGTCCCCACTCCTCGTAGTGAATGGCGATTCCATTGAGCTTCACTTCTGGCATGCTTCGTTCCTCTCGCTCCCTCGGACTGGTTCTGGCAGCCGCCGGTCTTGTCTAGCGCGCGGTCCAGCCGCCGTCGACCGTCCAGGCCGCACCCGTCACGTACGACGCGTCGTCGGACGCCAGGAACGCCGCGACCTTCGCGATCTCCTCGGCGTGGCCCATGCGTCCCATCGGCGTCTGCTGGTTGATCCACGCGGTCAACTGCGGGTTGTCGAGGATCGGCTGGTTCATCTTCGTATCGATGAAGCCCGGACAGATGGCGACGACGCGCACGCCAAACGGCGCGTAGCGGATCGCCCACTCTTTCGTCAGCCCCACGACGCCGTGCTTCGACACCGTGTACGCGCCCGCCATCCCCAGGCCGACGAGGCCGAGAACGGACGCCAGGTTGACGATAACGCCGCCGCCCTGCGCCGCCATGCGGTCTGCCGTATGTTTCATGCCGTAGTACACGCCGTTGAGGTTGATGGCGATGGTCTGCTCCCACTCCTCCGGACGCGCGATCCCGGCGTTGTTGACCATGATGTCGACGCGCCCGTAAGCGTCGACGCACGCCTTGACCAGCGCCTCGACCTCGGCCTCCTTCGCGACATCGGCGGCGACGAACCGGGCGACGCCGTCGGCGTCGACGATGTCCTGCGCCGTCTGCCTGCCGCTTTCAGCGTCGATGTCCGACGCAAGAACCTTCGCGCCCTCGCGGGCGAAGTCGAGCGCGATGGCGCGGCCGATGCCCATGCCCGCGCCCGTGACGACGGCCACCTTGTCCTGCAAGCGCATCCCGCCACCTCCTTCGTTCCGCGCGAGTTTAGCAGCGGCCCGGTCCACAGGGAACAGGTCCGCAGCCTCCCGTCTGAACCTGAAATTGACCACCCTCGGGCCGGACCGATAGAATGGCTCTACAACCGAATAGCGCGACGCTCTTATCAAGAGTGGTGGAGGGACCGGCCCTACGAAGCCCGGCAACCAGCCCTTCCCTGCGGGGAAGGACCAGGTGCCAAGTCCGACTCGCGAACCCGCGAGAGAGATGAGAGACGAGTAGGAAGAACTTCTCGCACCACGAGAGGTTTTTTGTTGCCCGGAACTCCCCCGGAGACACAGGCTTGGTCAATACCCGCGATATCAAGGTCATCGACTGGCTGGCGGAGGGGCGCTTGCGCCTCCTAGACCAGACCGCCCTGCCCCGCGCCGAACGTTACGTCGAGTTGCCTGACGAGCGCGCTGTCGCCGACGCCATCCGCGGCATGGTCGTGCGCGGCGCCCCCGCCATCGGCATCGCCGGAGCCTACGGTCTGGCGCTGGCAGCCTACCGCACCCCCCAGGCCGCGACGCGTGACGAAGCCCTGGGCCGCCTGAGGGCCGCTCGCGACGAGCTGGCGTCCTCCCGGCCGACGGCGGCGAACCTCGGCTGGGCGCTGGACCGCGTCCTAGGCGCCGCCGCAGCCGCGAACAACGCGGCTTCCATCGCCCGCGCGACGCTCGACGAGGCCCGGCGCATTCATCGCGAGCAGACCGAGGCCGACGAGCGCATGGGACAACTGGGCGCGGCGCTCTTGCCCGACGAGGCCACCGTCCTCACCCACTGCAACACCGGCGCGCTGGCGACGGGTGGCCGGGGCACGGCCCTCGGCGTCGTCCGCGCGGCGTGGGAGCAGGGCAAGCGCCTGCGCGTGCTGGCCGACGAGACGCGCCCGCGCCTCCAGGGCGCGCGCCTGACCGCCTGGGAGCTGCGGAAGCTCGGCATCCCCTGCACCGTCATCGCCGACGGCGCAGCCGGTCACTTCCTCCGCTCCGGCCGCGTCGACGCCGCGCTCGTGGGCGCCGACCGCATCGCCGCCAACGGCGACGTCGCGAACAAGGTCGGGACGTACATGATCGCGCTCGCCGCGCGCGCGGCCGGCGTTCCCTTCTACGTCGTCGCGCCCGTAAGCACCCTCGATCTGTCGACGCCGGACGGCGGCGCGATCCCCATCGAGGAGCGCGATCCAGCGGAGGTCATCACCATCGATGGCGCGCGCGGAGTCGAGGCCGCGAACCCGGCGTTCGACGTCACGCCCGCCGATCTGGTGACAGCGATCGTGACCGATCGCGACGTCGCCCGCCCGCCCTACGCAGCGTCTCTCGAGCATCTAGCGGCTGCCGCGCCGGTGGGAGGACGGGCCGGATGAGCGGGGAGCGCGCGACGCTGGCCGTGATCGGCGGCTCCGGCTTCTACCAGATGGAGGGCCTGACCGATGTCGCTGAAGTACGGATGACGACACCCTTCGGCGAGCCCTCGGACGCCATCGTCGTGGGGACGCTGGAGGGCGTGCGGACGGCGTTCCTGCCGCGACACGGCGCGGGACATCGCATCCTGCCGGGGGAGATACCGGCGCGCGCCAACATCTGGGCCCTCAAGAGCCTGGGCGTGGAGCGCATCATCGCCGTAAGCGCTGCGGGCAGCCTGCGTCTGGACATCGAGCCGCTGCACATGGTCGTGCCCGACCAGATCATCGACCGCACGCGCAACCGCCAGTCGACGTTCTTCGGGCGAGGGCTGGTGGCGCACGTCGCCCTCGACGAGCCGTTCTGTCCTCAGCTCAGACCGTTGACGGGCGATGCCGCGGCCGCCGCCGGCGCGACCGTCCATCGGGGCGGCACGTACGTGGTCATCGAGGGCCCGGCGTTCTCGACGAAGGCCGAGTCGCAGCTCTACCGTTCGTGGAACGCCGACGTCATCGGCATGACGGCGCAGCCGGAAGCGAAGCTCGCCCGCGAGGCCGAGATCTGCTACGTCGCGCTGGCCTGTGTCACCGATTACGACACCTGGCACGAGACCGAAGAGCGCGTCTCCGCTGACCTCATTCTCGCCAACCTGCAGGCGAACGTGGCCACGGCCAAGCGGGCGGTGCGCGAGTTCGCTCGCCGCCTGCCGCGCGAGCGAACGTGCGGGTGCGGCTCGGCGCTCGCGGGCGCGTTGGTGACGCCCTTCCGCCTGGTTCCCGAGGTGACGAAGCGGGAGTTGGAGCCAATCATCGGCAAGTACACGGCGGGAGTCGGCGCGGAGGCGGCCCATGGCTGAGACGGCGCGAGGCCGCCTGCTTTCCCGGGAGCGTCCGGTCGAGTTCGTCGTCCGCCCGCTGACGGACCGCGACGAGATACGCTGGCTCCTCGAACCGCGACGTCCCTACGCCGCGTACGCCATCGGACAGCTCGAGCCGATGCTGTTCCCGCTGTCGCACTGGTGGCAGGCGCGGGGCGACACCGGCTGGGGCCTGCTCCTTCACGCGAAGGGCGGTCTCGGCAACGCGCTGTTCGTTTCGGGCGAGGTCTCGGCCGTGCAGGCGCTCTTGTGGCTCCACCCCGGCCCGCGCCAGACGTTCGTCACGTGCGAACCGCAACATCTGCCCGCCATCGAGCGGCACTTCGCGCTGACGCAGCGCCAGACGATGAGCCGCATGGCCGTGACGAAAGAGGACTTCCGCCACGTACCGGGCAACGTCCGCCGTCTGCGCGGCTCCGATGTCCGCCCCATCAATCGCCTCTACCGCACCGATGGCGCGCCGGCGTTCTACCTGCGCGAGCACATCGACGGCGGCGTGTACTTCGGCGCGTTCGACGGACCGCACCTGGTGTCGGTGGCGGGTACCCACGTCGTGTCGCCCGAGCAGGGCATTGCGGTAGTGGGCAACGTCTACACGCACCCGGCGTACCGAGGCCAGGGGCTCGCTACGGTGACCACCAGCGCCGTAACCGACATCGTTCTGCGGCGCTGCCGCGAGGTCGTGCTCAGCGTCGACCCGGGCAACACTCCGGCAGTCGCCGCGTACCACCGGCTGGGCTATCGCGAAGTGTGCCGCCTCGTCGAAGGCAGCGCCTCGCGGAAGTCGCTCTTCGGAGCGCGCCACGCCGCCGGCCGTCTGCTGGCTCGCGCCCGCGGCCGCCGCTACGGTGCGGAACTGGTGCGCGCTCCCGCAGGCGCTAGCGGAGAACACGGTCCTTCCGCGGAAGGATAGGCAGAGAAAGGAACCCGTACAGCAGATGACAACGCAATCCGTGGGCGGAGACGTCAAGAACCAGGCGCTGGCCGACGACGGCGTGCGCCGCATCGAGTGGGCGGCGCGGGAGATGCCCGTTATCCGCCTGATCCGCGAGCGCTTCGCGAGGGAGAAGCCGCTGAAGGGCGTGCGCCTGGCGGCGTGCCTCCACGTCACTACCGAAACGGCGAACCTGATGCTCGCGCTCCGCGACGGCGGCGCCGAGATCACGCTCTGCGCCTCGAATCCGCTCAGCACGCAGGACGAGGTCGCGGCGGCGCTGGTCAGCGTTTACGGCATCGCCACGTACGCGAAGAAGGGCGAGGACAACGATACCTACTACCGCCACATCCACCAGGCGCTCGACACGAAGCCGCACATGACCATGGACGACGGAGCGGACCTCGTCGCGACGCTCCACCGCGAGCGCACCGACCTGCTGCCCGGCGTCATCGGCGGCACCGAGGAGACGACGACGGGCGTCATCCGCCTGCGGGCGATGGCCGCCGACGGTGCGCTGAAGTATCCCATCATCGCCGTCAACGAGGCCGACACGAAGCACATGTTCGACAACCGGTACGGCACGGGCCAGAGCACGCTCGACGGCATCACGCGCGCGACGAACATTCTGTGGGCCGGGAAGACGGTCGTCGTCGCCGGCTACGGCTGGTGCGGACGCGGCGTCGCCAGCCGCGCCCGCGGCATGGGCGCGCAGGTAGTCGTCACCGAGGTCAACCCGCTGCGCGCGCTGGAAGCGCTGATGGACGGCTTCCGCGTGATGCCCATGGCCGAGGCGGCGCCGCTGGGCGACGTCTTCATAACGCTCACCGGCGACATCAACGTGGTCGACCGCCACCACCTGGAGGCGATGAAGGACGGCGCCATCGTCGCCAACAGCGGGCACTTCAACGACGAGATCAACATCGTAGCGCTGGAGCAGATGGCGGAATCGAAGCGCATGGCGCGGCCCTTCGTCGACGAGTACCGCCTGGGCGATGGCCGCCGCATCTTCCTCCTCGGCGAGGGGCGGCTGATCAACCTCGCCGCCGCCGAAGGGCATCCCGCCAGCGTGATGGACATGAGCTTCGCCAACCAGGCGCTTTCGGCCGAGCACATCGTGAAGGCCGAGGGCAAGCTCGGCCTTGGCGTACATTCGGTCCCGCGCGAGATCGACGAGGAGATCGCGCGGCTCAAGCTCCAGGCGGTGGGCGTCAGCATCGACGTCCTCACTCCCGAGCAGGAGCGCTACCTCACAAGCTGGGAGAGCGGAACGTGAGGGACTGGAAGTTAGAGGCGAGAAGCGGGAAGCGGGAAGCGGGATGAGAGCCGACGAACAGGGCGAGGCAAGAGCGCCAGAGCGGCCCCCCATCCGGCGCTATGAGGACATCGAGGCCTATCAGCGCTCGATGCAGCTCCTTAGCCCTTTGCATCGCCTTGTCCGCACCCTCCCGGTCTACGAAACCTACGAACTCGGCAGCCAGTTGCGCCGAGCGTCGAAATCGGTTCCCGCGAACATCGCTGAGGGCTACGGAAAGAAGCGCTCGATCAAGGAATTCAAGGCCTACCTCAACAACGCGCTCGGTTCCGCGAACGAGGTCGTCGCGCACCTCAAGATCGCCGAAGCTCTCGAATACGCCAGCGCGGACGACGTCGGCCCGCTGATCGACGGATACACCATTGTCGCGAAGCAGTTGCACCGCCTAATTCAGCGTTGGCAAGGATTCACGCCACCGGGGAGGTGGAAGGGCATCCCGCTTCTCGCTTCCCGCTTCCAGAAGACCAGACATCTAGGAGCAAGACATGAGCACAACCTTCATGACCAGTCCGTCCCTGTTCCTGACCTCCGAGTCGGTGACGGAGGGACACCCCGACAAGCTGTGCGATCAGATATCTGACGCCGTGCTGGATGCCATCATCGGCGACGACCCGGACGGCCGCGTCGCCTGCGAGACGGCGGTGACAACAGGGCTTGTCCTCGTCATGGGCGAGATCACCACCAGCACCTACGTCGACATCAACGCCATCGTCCGCGAGACGGTGCGCGATGTGGGGTACACGCGCGCGAAGTACGGCTTCGACTACGAGACCTGCGGCGTCACCGTCTCCATCAAGGAGCAGTCGTCGGACATCGCCCTGGGCGTCGACAAGTCGCTGGAGGCGAAGACCGGCGAGGAAGTGCGCGAGGCCGACCTCGAACTGGGCGCGGGCGACCAGGGCATGATGATCGGCTTCGCCTGCACCGAGACGCCGGAGTACATGCCCCTCACCATCTCGCTCGCCCACAAGCTCTGCCGCCGCCTGGCCGAGGTCCGCAAGAAGGGCCTGCTCGACTACCTGCGGCCCGACGGCAAGTCGCAGGTCACCGTCGAGTACGAACACGGCCGGCCGAAGCGCGTGGACACCATCATAGTCTCAGCCCAGCACGACCCGGTTGTGCCCCACGACGCGATCGAGCGCGACATCAAGGAGCACGTGATCTCTCACGTCGTCCCGCCGGGACTGCTGCAGAACACCCGCTATCTCATCAACCCGACCGGCCGCTTCGTTATCGGCGGCCCCATGGGCGACGCCGGGCTGACCGGGCGCAAGATCATCGTGGACACTTACGGCGGCATCGCCCGCCACGGCGGCGGCGCGTTCTCCGGCAAGGACCCGACGAAGGTGGACCGCTCCGGGGCCTACGCCGCGCGGTACGTGGCGAAGAACCTGGTGGCCGCCGGTCTGGCCGACCGCCTGGAGATCCAGGTGTCCTACGCCATCGGCGTCGCGCGGCCCACGTCGCTGATGGTCGAGACCTACGGGACGGGCAAGGTCGACGACGACACGATCCTGCGCCTGGTGCGCAAGCACTTCGACCTGCGGCCGGGCGCCATCATCCACGACCTCGACCTGCGCCGCCCCATCTACCGTCCGACGGCGTCCTACGGCCACTTTGGCCGCGACGACATCGACGCGCCGTGGGAGCGGCTGGACAAGGCCGACGTCCTCCGCAAGGAGGCCGGCCTCGAAGCCAACGCCCGCCAGCCTTCCGCTGAGGCCGTCGGCGGCGGAAACTAGAGGTACAGAAGGTGAGCGACCGGGCCAGGTGCAGGCATGTCTGACATGACCAAGCGCGAGCGCGTGCGGGCAGCCCTCCGGGGCGAGCCGGTCGACCGTGTGCCCGCGAGCTTCTGGGGCCACGACTACGTCCGCGAGTGGTCGGCCGAGGGCACGGCCACCGCCATGCTCGGCCAGATCGAGCGGTTCGGCTGGGACTTCCTGAAGGTCAACCCGCGCGCGACCTACTACGCCGAGGCCTGGGGCTGTCGCTACCGGCCGTCGGGCGCGCCCGACCAGGGGCCGGTCACCGAGGCCGTCATCCTGAAAACGGCCGACGACCTTGGAAGCGTGCAGCCGGTGGACCCGCGTTCCGAGCCCTTCGGCGAGCAGCTCGAGGCGCTGCGAATCATCGGCCGGGGGCTGGCCGGCGAGACGCCGCTCATCCAGACCGTCTTCTCGCCACTGGCCGTTCTCGGCGCGCTCGCCGGCCGCGACGTCGCCCTCGTGCGCGACTGGATGCGCCTGCGACCGGGCGACGTCGAACGCGCGCTCGACGCCATCGCGCAGACGCTCGCGGGCTACGCCGCCGCGTGCATCGAAGCGGGCGCCGACGGCATCTTCTTCGCGACGGTGGAGTGGGGCACGGCCGACAACATCTCGCCGGAGGAGTTCGCGCGCTTCAGCCGCCCCTACGACCTGCGCGTGCTGAAGGCAGTGGAGAGCGCGTGGTTCAACGTCCTGCACGTGTGCCGCGCCAACAACCTGCTGGAAGCGGCGCTCGACTACCCCGTGAGCGCGCTGAGCTGGTCCATCCATCAGGAAGGCAACCCGTCGCTCGATAATGTCCTGCGGCGCAGCGACAAAGCTGTGATGGGCGGCGTCGATCAGGCGGTTCTGCTGGACGGGACGCCCGAGCGCGTCGTCGATCAGGTCCGGGAGGCCCTGACCGCCACCGGCGGCCGCCGCCTTCTGCTGGCGCCGGGATGCTCCATCTCGCCCCTTACGCCCGAGGCGAACCTCCGGGCCGTGCGGCAGGCCGTCGAAGTCGCAGGAGGGCGCTCGTGACGCTCCTCGCCCGCACCGAACTGGCGCGTGTCGCGCCGGGACGGCCGTCAGCGGTCACCATCGGCGTTTTCGACGGCGTGCACCGCGGCCACATGCACCTCATCGCCCACGTCAGAGAGCGCGCCCGCGAACTCGGCCTCGCTTCGGGCGTCATCACGCTTCACCCCGATCCGGTGCAGGTGGTCCACCCCGGCCGCAAGCTCGCGTACCTGACCAGCCCCGAAGAACGCATCGACCTTCTGGAGGCCACGGGCGTGGGCTTCGTCGCCCCGCTGACGTTCACATCGGACGTCGCCGAACTCTCGGCGCGCGACTTCGCGGAGCTGCTGGTGGACGAGCTGTCGATGAAGCTGCTGTTCATGGGTCCCGACCACGCCTTCGGGCGCGGGCGCGAAGGCACGCCCGACCGCCTGCGCGACATCGGGACGGAGATGGGCTTCAGCGTCGAGTTGCTGCCGGAGCCGCTGCGCGACGGCGGCGGCGTCATCAGCGCCACGGCCATCCGCCGGGCGCTGGATCGCGGCGACATGGAGCTGGTGACCGCGTATCTGGGGCGTCCGTACTCGGTCCACGGCCCGGTGGTGCGGGGCGCCGAGCGTGGGCGTCTACTGGGCTTCCCGACGGCCAACATCGCCGTCGCGCCCGACCGCGCCCTGCCCGCCTTCGGCGTGTACGTCACCCGCGCCTACTACGGCGAGGGCGTCTACCGCTCCGTGAGCAACGTGGGCAGGCGGCCGACTTTCGGCGGCGGCGAGCGCAGCGTCGAAACCCACCTGCTGGACTTCGACGACGACCTGTACGGCCAGCAGATGCGCCTCGACTTCCTGGCCCGTCTGCGCCCGGAGATGAAATTCGGCTCGCCCGAGGCCCTGGCGGAACAGATACGCCGCGACGTACAACGGACGCGGGAGCACTTCGCGTGAGCCAGACGGCGGAACCAGGAGCCGGCAGCCGCACGGGCGACCCCGTCCTCGACGACATCCTCCGCCGGGGCGTGCAGGAGATCATCCCCGAACGGGAGTTCATCGAAACCCTGAAGTCGCGGCGCAAGCTGCGGCTGAAGCTCGGCCTCGATCCCAGCCGGCCGGACCTGCACATCGGGCACGCCGTCCTGCTGCGCAAGCTGCGCAAGCTGCAGGACCTCGGCCATCAGGTCGTCCTCATCGTTGGCGACTGGACAGCGCAGATCGGCGATCCGTCCGGCCAGTCGGTCATGCGGCCCATGCTGACGGCCGAAGAGGTGCGCGCCAACGCCGAGACCTACATGCGCCAGTTCTTCCACGTCGTCGATCGCGAGAAGACAGAGATTCGATGGCAGAGCGAATGGTTCGAGAACTTCCGGCTGGCCGACGTCATCCGCCTGGCGGCGAAGTTCACCGTCGCCCAGTTCCTCCAGCGCGAGGACTTCCGCGAGCGCTTCCAGGCCGGCAAGCCGTTGGGCATCCACGAGCTGTTCTACCCGCTGCTCCAGGCCTACGACTCCGCCGCCATCGAGGCCGACGTGGAGTTCGGCGGCAGCGACCAGCGATTCAACCTGCTGGTGGGCCGCGAGTTGCAGGAGATGCTGGGACAGCGGCCCCAGGCCGTCTTCATCATGGACCTGCTGGTCGGCACTGACGGCAAGGTGAAGATGAGCAAGAGCGTCCACAACACCGTCGACCTCGAAGACCCGCCGATCGAGAAGTACGGCAAGCTCATGTCCATCCCCGACGCCGTCCTGATGGACTACTTCACGCTGGCTACGGACCTGCGGGAGGAGGAGTTGCACATCATCGCGCGTCAGCTCGCCGAGCGCGAAGTCAACCCGATGGACCTGAAGAAGCGTCTGGCGCGCGAGATCGTCGGCATGTTCCACGGCGAAGCGGCGGCCCGAGAGGCCGCGGCGGCATGGAGGGCCACCATCCAAGAGGGTAATGTCGCCGAGGAAGCCGCAGAACAAGTGCCAGTCGCAGAACTCCCCTTGGCGGACCTTACTCTGACGGACATGCCGCTCGAAAGGCTAATTGCTGAGAAGGGCTACCCGGTCAAGATGGCGACGTTGATAAGCATCAAGATCGGGATTTCGCTGTCCGATGCTCGCCGTCTTCTCCAGCAGGGGGCGGTGGAGATTGATGGGGCAAAGACAACCAGCGGTATCGCCAATCTGAGGCCCGGCTCTGTCATCCGCGTCGGCAAGCACCGCTTCTTGAAGGTTGTGGAGTAGGGCCAGGGCACCCAAGCGAGTGGTGGCTATTCCCCTCGGTAGCGCTTCCAATTCCCGCCCACGGTCACGACCGGGTTGTCAAGGCCGCTACCCACCGTGACCTTCAGGTAACGCCCATTCGGTCTCGCCTCTAGCCTCGCCTTCGCCCAGTGGATGTACGCTGGCGAACGCTGCTCCTCAGCCGGGATGTTGAAGGCAGTCAGGAGCGCCTTCGCGAACTGGCAGGTCTCCAAGTCGTGCAGCGGTGGTTCCGGGTTGTTGTAGGCGTGGGGGATTTGGCGTGGCAGCAGGTAGATACAGGGCGGAGGTAGCCACGGCAAACCATCCTGGCCCTCGATCGAGGTCGCCTTTTCACGCAGGTCACCCTGCACGCCGCAACCTTTCGGGCATCGTCGGACCTCGGAGCCGCACCGGCCGTCGAAGAAGACCAGCGCGTCCACCTTTTCGTTCCGCTGGATGATTCGAGGAATCGTGCGTATTGACAGGCCTGACCACAACTGTTTGCCTGGTTGGACTGCCAGCGACTCAGGATTCTGGCACCAGATGACGAACTCGTCCGCCCAAGCTGGCAACTCCCAGATACCCATGTTGTTTCCGTCTGGCCCCCCCTTCGACTCGATTCCGACAGCTCGACCGTTCGGTAGAATCACTCTGTAGTCCTGACGGCGATGCCCGCCGAGGAACTCCCACTCCTTGACGCTACCTACATCCTTCATATGGTCCAGGACCGCCTCAAGAAACCGGCGCTTGTCCTTGCCACTTGCCGCTGACGTTCCGCGTAGGCTCTCCACGGCGGATCGGAAGAAGATAGGATAGTCGGCAGCGTCAATGCCCTGCTCCTTCAGTAGCGCTCCCGAATGCTCCGGTAGCGTCCGCAGCACGTCACGGAGCCGACCCACCTTCTCCGTGTCGATGACATGGCGGCAGTCAACGCATCGCTCTGGCGCAAGGGACTCAGGCTTGGGCAAACTGTGAGACACGCTCCTCGCTAACGACAGGATTGAGAGCTAACTCCGCTACCCATGCTATCGCAGGAACACACACAGCGTCGCCGAAGCCAAAGAGCGCCTGGTTGTCCGCGACGCGGATGGCGTACGAATCTGGAACGCCCTGAAGCCTGGCGTACTCACGTGGAGTCATGAATCTCGCCCGGACTTCGCCTCTCCCAAGCGCGAGCAGGATTTGCCGGCTGCTTCCGCCGCGAGGAGTCCGGAGACAACCAGCGACATCATCCGCCCGCAACTCCGCCATGCTTTTCCCATGGCGGATGCGCCGGTATACGGTTGCGTAGCGAATCGTCGGGGAAGCTCTAAGCGTGTCGGCCGCCATCGCGTGACGCCGGCTCATTTGCGAAAGCAGGTACTCCACCCGGTCTCTCGACCACCAACGGGGCTCATTCGAGGGAAGCCGCTCAATCAAGGCGGCGAGAGGCGTCCTGTTCTTCGGGGGTGGCGGCAGATCCAAGATCGCCCAGGACAGATCGCGGTGACCGAGAATGAACTTCGACAACTGCGGGCTCGTCAAGGCGGGCGAGCGGCGTGTAAGCGCTTCATCAAGCATGGGCGTTCTCGGCATGTCGCGGACGCCGATGACGAACAGCCGCGGCCGGCTCTGCGGCACGAAGTGAATGGCATCCAGGACAAAGGCGTCGCATGTGTAGCCGAGGCGATTAAGGAATCGCATAGCTTCGTAGAAATCACGCCCACCGTGGGATGTCAGGAATCCTGTCACGTTCTCGATCATGACCAGCGGTGGCCGCTGCCCGTCCATCTCCTCTAGAATCCGCCCGAAACCCCAAAACGCTCCGGATTGCTCTCCAGCCAGCCCCCTTCGATATCCAGCCAGCGAGAGGTCCGTGCATGGGAACGAGGCGGTGGCCAGCGTCACAAGCGGAATCTGGCCGTGGTTCAAGTCATGCACGTCGCAAACGCGAAAGGTCTGCTCAGCGTCAGAGAAGTTGTCCCTGTAGATCTCGAACTTCTTTGGGTCGATGTCGTTGGCGAATAACGCCTTCCAGCCTGCCGCCTCCAGACCAAGGCGCACCAGTCCAATCCCGGCAAAGAACTCAGCGAATGTCTTCTCCATGCGCTTACCGGCCTCCCTTCCGGCGCGAGAGCGCGCGGACTACTCGCTGGACGGCTATGGCGGGCCTAGCCTTCAATTGGCTTTCCCATAGCCGCACTACGGTCCATCCCGCCCGCCTGAGCCGACGGTTGGATTCGGCATCCCGCTCCATGTTCCGGCGAATCTTCGGAATCCAGTAGGAGGCGTTCGACACGCCACGAAACTGCTCCTCGAGCGAACGGAAACCGCGGAGCCGCCACTGGTTTCCGTGCCAGAAGTCGCCGTCGATGAAGACGGCCACGCGATGACGAGGGAACACGATGTCGGGGTTGCCAGGCAGTTTCCTGCAGTGGAGCCGATACCGGAAGCCGAGCGCCCATAGTTCCTTCCTGAGCGCTATCTCAGGAGAGGTGTGACGTGAGCGCACCTGGCGCATAGTGGCAGAAACTACTTCTCTGGGCCGCCTGCCCACCGGCGCTCACCACCTTTGCCCCAGAATATATGTGCTTCCGCCGCCGCAGTCAATCGATCAGTCGGCCCTATTCCCCGCCTCTGATATCATGAACCCAGGCCGGCCTGCTGCGCCGCGAAGGGGGCTTCTTGGATACCGACTTCCGCATCGACATCGCCGAGGTCAACCGCAACATCGACTCCGCGGAGATCATCACGCTGTACTTCCCGCTGCTGCGGAAGACCCTGCTCATGGACACCCGCACCAACAGCGTCGACGGGCCCATGATCCGCGTCGTGCCCATGGCCTCGTCGCCCGAGGAGCGGTTCAAGAGCCTGGTCAAGATGCGCCCGCGCTTCCCGCGGCCCGAGAGCATAACCCTCATACCATGGCCGAAGTATGTCGACAGTCTGGTGTCGCTGGGCGTCTGGGACCACGTCGTGCGCCGGTTCGCCGACTACGGCGCGCCCGAGGTCGTCCGCAAGGCCGAGGCCTGCCTGCGCGAGCTGCGCCGCTCCGAGCGCGCCGAGATCCTCCGCGCCATCCGGGGCGACCACTACCAGACGCTGGCCGGCGTCCCCGGCCCCGATGAGGACACCAGCGAAGACGACGAAGACCTCGACGACATCCTCGAAGAAGACGACGAGGACGACGCCGACGCCTTCTACGACGACGAGAACTAGCAGCCGCGATGGCCTCACAGCCTCCTTCGCCCTCTGCGTTGGCGCGCTCCTGAGCGCCCTGCTACCCTGCCCTCGCCCATAACACATTCCGGAGGCCCTACCCTGCTCCGCATCTTCCGTCGCTCGAAGCAGACTGAGGAACAGACCGAGCACGCCGTCGAGCGCACCAGGAAGACGTGGTTCGCCAACCTCGGCAGCATCTTCGACCGGGGCGACGTCGACGACGCGCTGTGGGAGGAGCTAGAGGAGCTGCTGATCGGCGCCGACACCGGCGTCTCGACCACGCACAGGATCCTCGGTGACGTGCAGGCCCGCGTCGAGAAGGAGCGCGTAAAATCGGCCCTGGAGGCCCGTCAGTTCCTGCGCGACGAGCTGGTGCGCGCTCTGAGCGGCGGCGAAGACAGGGGGAGGCTCTGGCGCAGCGACGCCGCGAACGGCGAAGAGCCCACGCCGGCCGTTATCCTCGTCGTCGGCGTCAACGGGACGGGCAAGACCACGTCCATCGCCAAGCTCGCGCACGCGTACGTCAGCGACGGCAAGAAGGTCGTCATCGCGGCCGCCGACACCTTCCGCGCGGCGGCCATCGAGCAGATCAAAGCCTGGGGCGACGCCGTCGGCGCGACGGTCATCGCCCACAACCAGGGCGCCGACCCCGGCGCCGTCGTCTTCGACGCGCTGTCGGCCGCCGAGAGCAGGGGCGCCGACGCCGTCATCATCGACACCGCCGGGCGGCTGCACACCAAGTTCAACCTCATGGAAGAGCTGGGCAAGATCCAGCGCGTCATCCAGCGCAAGTTCCCCGACGCCCCTCACGAGGTTCTGCTGGTGCTCGACGCCACTACCGGTCAGAACGCGCTGGTTCAGGCCAAGGCTTTCGCGGACGTCGTGAACATCACGGGCATCTGCCTCACGAAACTCGACGGCACGTCGAAGGGCGGCATCGTGTTCGCCGTCGTCGACCAGTTTGGAATCCCCGTGCGCTTCGTCGGCAGCGGCGAGAAGCCCGAGGACCTGAGCGCCTTCGACGCCGAGACCTTCGTCCACGCCCTCATGGACTGACGGCTGGCCGGGCCGTTCGCTATACTGAGGCCGTCACGGGGATATAGCTCAATTGGGAGAGCGCTGCGTTCGCATCGCAGAGGTCGGGGGTTCGAATCCCCCTATCTCCACCACCGAAACGCCGGGCCGTCCTTCTGATGAAGGACGGCCCTTCCTGGTTCACCTGTCGCCGCCGATGCGGCCGCGTCGCTGATCCGGCTCCCGCCCGCCCGCGTAGCGCGGCCTGTACTCCGGCTCCCGGCCCGATATCTGGTCGATGTGCATACGGTCGTGGCGGTAGTACGACCGCAGCCACTGCAGCAGCGTGAGCGTTCCGAACGCGGGCTGCGTCGCCGTCCGGTCGAAGTCGGCGGGCGTCATGCGGCGGACGACACCGATGGTCGTCTCGCGCTCGCTGCGAAGCTGCGCGACCAGATCGGCGACGCTATGGCCGTGCGCCTGCTCCAGGCGGATAGCAGGCGGTGCTGGCCGGACGCCGCTCACGTCGGCGCCGTCCTCCTCCAGCGCGCGCTCGATCCAGGCGCGGTACGCGGTCTCCATCTCGGCGAGGTGGGCGAGCTGCTGCTTGGGCGACCACTGAGCCTCGCCCTCGGCGTCCAGCGGCGCGTACTCGGCCCGCTCCTCCGTCAGCGAAGAGAC
>JBBITS010000006.1:9241-25191 GCA_037440665.1 Chloroflexota bacterium | reverse complement strand
AGACTTCCGGCTCGAAGATCCACACGCCCGCGTTAATGAGGTTCGACTTCTCCGTCCCTCGCGCCGGCTTCTCCTCGAAGCCGACGATGCGGTAGGCGCTATCCACCTCGGCCACGCCGAAGCTCCACGGCTCGGCGACGGGGTGCAGGAAGATGGAGAGGACGGCCCCGCGCTCGTGGTGCTGGCGCAGCATCGCGCCGAGGTCAGCGTCGGTCACAATGTCGCCGTTGAGCACGAAGAACGTCTCTTGTATGCGGCCAGCCGCCTGCTTGACGGCGAGCCCGGAGCCCAGAGGACGGTCCTCGTAGGAGTAGCGCAGGCGGATGCCCAGCTCTGCGCCGTCGCCGTAGCGCTCCTCGACGGCGCGGTTGCTCGCCGATCCCGCGATGACGGCCTCGGTGACGCCGTGCGCCTTGAGCTGTAGCAACAGGCTCTGGATGAGCGGCCGGTTGAGCACCGGGACGAGCTGCTTGGGCGTGGTATACGTGAGCGGCCGGAGCCTCGTGCCCTGGCCGCCCGAGAGCACAATCGCGAGCATCGCCGGAATTATAGGCGTCGCGGCGGCCGAACCGAAGCCCTGCCGCCGCTGTGGTAGGATCGCCATCGCCCATGTACGCCGACGAGCGCCCCGCCTGGCTTCTGAAAGCGCTGCGGGAGACGGCCGAGGAACTGGCGTCGCAACTCGCCGTCATGCCCGACGACGGTGGGCCGGCCGTGGCTCAGGACGAATGGAGCCTGCGCGAGGTCGCCGGGCACCTGCGCGATTGCGAGCGCCTGTACCTCGAGCGTCTGGAGCGCATGGTCTATGAGGACGAGCCCGACATACCGGCGTTCGACGCCGAATCCATCGAGCCGGAAACTCCCTACGCTGAGCAGGAGCCGTTCGTCATGCTGCGCGAGTTCGCGGCGCTACGGCGGCGCACAGTGATGCTCCTGCGCTCGCTGGACGACGGCGAATGGGAACGCAAGGGCAGGCATCCCTACCGGGGCGTCATCACCATCAGCGAGGTCGTACGGGAGATGAACGAACACGACCTGGAGCACCTGTGGCAGGCGCGGCGCATCCGTGAGGGCGCCGGGGGACTTTGACCGGGGCCAGGTCGCCGGGTATCACGTGGGGCGCATGAGCGATCACGACGACATCCTGGCTGCGGCCGGCGCTTACGCCGCGGCCTTTGGCGCGGAGGGCGGCCTGCCCGCGCCCCCGGCGCGCCGCATGGCCGTCCTCACCTGCATGGACGCCCGTATCCACCCTGAGGCGCTGCTGGGGCTGTCCGAAGGCGACGCCCACGTCGTCCGCAACGCCGGCGGGCGCGCCAGCGGCGACGCGCTGCGATCGCTGATCCTCTCCACGAACCTCATGGGCGTGACATGGATCGTCGTCATCCACCACACCGACTGCGCCATAGGCCGGCTGTCGAACGACGAAATCAGGGCGCGGCTGCGCGATGCCACCGGCGTCGATGCGGCCGACGTCGTCGACTTCCTGCCGTTCATGGACCTAGACGAGAGCGTCGTCGAGGACGCGCGAGCAATTCGCGAGCATCTCCTTATCCCTGGTGGCGTGGCTATCGAGGGCTACGTCTTCGACGTCACGACCGGCCGCCTGCGGGAAGTGCCGGCGGCGACCGACGCGGGACGGCCTCGCGGCTGACCTACGGCGCGCCGGACTCGCGCCTGCGTTCGGCCAGACGCTCCTCGGACACCTGTAGGTGGCGCTTCACGGCGCCGGCCCTTGCCGGCGCGCGCCGTGATGGAGACCGGGAAGGTTTGCCCGTATCTCATACGTCCGCGATTTCCCCCGTCGCTAGGACTTCCTGGCGCTCCGGGCTTTGTTTCGCGAGGCGCGCTCGCGTCAGGGAAGCGCCGATGGCCAGCGCCAGAATCGAGGCGACAACGCCCAGCGACACCAGGGTCGGTACCTTGTAGACGTCCGTGAGCAGCATCTTCGACCCGACCCAGATGAGGATGGCCGATAGTCCGGGCTTCAGGTACACGAACTGCCGGACGACTCCGGCCAGCAGGAAGTACAGCGACCTGAGGCCGAGGATGGCGAACACGTTCGACGTGTACACGATGAACGGGTCGCGCGTGATGGCGAAGATCGCAGGGATGGAATCGACGGCGAAGATGAGGTCCGTCGTCTCGACGATGACCAGGACGACGGCCAGCGGCGTGAGCGCCAGCGCGCCCGCCTGACGCGCGAAGAACCGCTGGCCGTGGTATTCGCTCGTCACCGGCAGGAACCGGCGTATCAGCCGCACGACCGGGTTGCGCTCCGGGTGCAACTCCTCGTGCCCCTGCGTCAGCATCCGGATGCCCGAGAGGATTACGACTGCGCCGAAGACGTAGAGAATCCAGTGGAAACGCTCGAGGAGTTCAGCGCCCATGATGATCAGCGCTCCTCGCATCACCAGCGCTCCCAGGATGCCCCAGAACAGCACCCGGTGCTGGTACTGCGGTGGCACGGCGAAGTAAGTGAACAGCAGGACGAAGATGAAGATGTTGTCGACGCTGAGCGACTTCTCGATGAGGTAGCCGGTCAGAAACTCAGTGCCCTCTTGCGGCCCGCTGAACAGGAACATGCCCGCGTTGAATACGAGCGCGAGGCTGATCCAGATGGCGCTCCAGACGGCGGCCTCGCGCACGCTGACGGCGTGGGCGTCGCGGTGAAACACTCCGAGGTCGATGGCCAGCAGGGCCAGCACGAAGGCGTTGAAGAGCGCCCAGGGGATAAGACTTTCCATGCGTTCTGCGCCTCACGATTCCCCGCGGGCATACAAAAAGACCCGCGGCCAACGTCCGCAGGTCTCACCCGGTGAAGCCTCACCCCGCGAACCGGTTCCCTCGCCCGGGGAACGTACTGACGATTCGCGGCCCCCGCTGAGAGCGGGGCGGTTACTCCCCTGTTGGTCCTCAGCGTATCCGGCTGGAGCCGCCGTCCGCAAGGCGAGCTAAGGGTGCGGAGCCGGCGCCCTGCTATACTGGCTGCGCCGCCTTCAGACCGCCCCCGGATGTGAGGAGCAGAATGGCCGATCACCGTTCCGATGTCATCAAGCGCGGATTCGAGCGCGCGCCCCACAGGTCGCTGCTGCGCGCCACCGGCGTCATCCGCGACGAGGCTGACTTCCGCAAACCGTTCATCGCCGTCTGCAACTCGTACGTCGACATCATCCCTGGCCACGCGCATCTGCAGAAGGTCGGCGCCGTCGTGAAGGAGGCCATTCGCGAGGCGGGCGGCGTGCCGTTCGAGTTCAACACCATCGGCGTCGACGATGGCATCGCCATGGGGCACATCGGGATGAAGTACTCGCTGCCCAGTCGCGAACTGATCGCCGACTCGGTCGAGACGATGGTGCGCGCGCACTGGTTCGACGGCATGGTCTGCATCCCCAACTGCGACAAGATCGTGCCAGGCATGCTTATGGCCGCGATGCGCGTCGACATTCCGGCGATCTTCGTCTCGGGCGGACCCATGCGCGCCGGCCGCACCGAGGACGGGCGGGCCATCGACCTTATCTCGGTGTTCGAGGGCGTCGGCGCTCGTCAGGCCGGGACCATAACGGACGCCGACCTGACGGAGCTGGAGCGTCTGGCGTGCCCTTCGTGCGGCTCCTGTTCCGGCATGTTCACGGCCAACTCCATGAACTGCCTCATGGAGGCGATCGGGCTGGCGCTTCCCGGCAACGGCACCATCCTGGCCGACAGCGAGGATCGCACGGCGCTCTACCGCGAGGCCGGCAGGCGGATCGTCGGGATGGTGGAGCAGGATCTTCGCCCCGGCAAGATCGTGACGCCCGCATCCATCGACAACGCTTTCGCGCTGGACATGGCGATGGGCGGCTCGACGAACACCGTGCTGCACACGCTGGCGCTGGCGCAGGAGGGCGGCGTCGAGTACCCGCTGGAGCGGCTTAACGAGGTCGCGCGCCGCGTGCCCAACATCTGCAAGGTGGCGCCCTCGGATCCCGACGTGCACGTCGAGGACGTGCATCGGGCGGGCGGCGTCAGCGCCATCCTCAAGGAGGTCAGCCGCAAGCCTGGCGCTCTGGACACGTCGCAGATGACCGTCACGGGACGGACGCTGGGCGAGAACGTCGCGGACGCGGAGATCCTCGACGAGAAGGTCATCCGCAGATTGGAGGACGCATTCAGCGAGCACGGCGGCCTGGCAGTCCTGTTCGGCAACCTGGCGCCCGAGGGCGCGGTCGTGAAGTCGGCCGGCGTCGACCCGTCGATGTGGAAGTTCGAGGGGCCGACGCGGGTCTACGAGTCCCAGGAGGAGGCGTGCGCGGCCATCCTGGCGGGCGAGGTCCGGCCGGGCGAGGTCGTCGTCATTCGCTACGAGGGACCGAAGGGCGGGCCGGGCATGCAGGAGATGCTGGCGCCGACGGCGAACATCGTCGGCATGGGGCTGGGGACGAAGGTCGCCCTCATCACCGACGGCCGGTTCTCCGGCGGCACGCGCGGGGCGTGCATCGGCCACGTGTCGCCCGAGGCGGCGGCGGGCGGTGCCATCGCCGCCGTCCGCAACGGCGACGTCATCCGCATCGACATCGAAGGTCACCGTCTGGAGGTGGACCTGAGCGACGACGAGATCCGCCGCCGGGTGGCGGAGGCGAATCCGCCGAGGCGGGACATTCCTCCGGGCTGGCTGCGTCGCTACCAGTGGCTGGTGACCAGCGCCAACACGGGGGCCGTGCTCCGCCGCCCGGATTAGGCGACGCCCGACGGGCTATGGCTCGACGCGCTTGAGTCCCGGGAGTCTGTCGAAGTCGCGATCGTACGAGACGATCTCGCCGATGCCCAGGTCTTGCATGAGCACGGCGTGATAAGCGTCTGCGAACGGCAGATTGGCGCTCGCGTAGAGATCGAAGACCCGGCGCAGCTTACGCTTGCCGGGAAGAACGACGCCGGGAAGTTCGATCAGCGGGAGTACGGCGTCGCGGATCTCACGGCGAGATGCCCTGTAACGGCGCTCCAGAGTGAAGACGGTCTCGAACACGACCGTCTCGGAAATGCGGACCTTTGCGTCGCCGGACTCCACCCGCGCAAGGAACGCCGTGGATGCTGGCGACTGTTCGGCGTCGTCCTGTAGCAGGTGGCGCAAGAGCACGTTGGTGTCAAGGAACTGAAGAGCCACTGGATCTGCGCTTCCGCTGGACCGGCGTCGACCGCTCGACCGCCTCATCCGCTGCGGCTGTCTCGGCGGCCCGGCGAAGCTGCTCCGCCGTCAGGCGCGGGCCACGGCCTTTGAAGGCGCCCGCCGTTCGCTGGACCACGCTGGCAGACTTCGCTAGCCGTGCGCGCCCGTTTTCGAGAGTCAGCGCTACGCAGTCACCCTGCCGGAGGCCAAGCGCACGCCTTATCTGGGCCGGGATCGTTATCTGGCCTTTTCGCGTGACGATGGTGTGAAGCTCTTCCACGCGGCGCCTCCCCTCGTCCATGGTACTACATACTATCGTAAGTAGTGCGGCAGTTCAAGCGTAGTGCGTTGGCTACAGCCGCTCCTCGGCCTCGCGCTGGACGATGCGGTAGACCTCGACGAGCGGGAGTCCTGAAGCCTGCGCCAGCCGGCGGCACGATTCGTACTCCGGCGCGACGCGCGGACGCTCGCCCGGCAGACGTTTCACCTTCACCTGCGCCTCGCCCAGGCTCGACTGAAACGTCATCACCTCGCGTTCGGCCTCGTGGCGGCGCACCTCGCTGACGCGCACGCCGAGTGTCGACGTCTCGCGGAGCAGGATGCGCGCGCAAGCGTCCTCCAACTCGGGAGCGCAGAGGATCGACAGCAGCGCGCCCGGCCGGTTCTTCTTCATCTGGATGGGTTGGAACCAGACGTCGGCTGCGCCCGCCGCGAACAGCAGCTCCTGCACGTAGCCGTACACCTCGGGGTTCATGTCGTCGATGTTCGTGTCGATCTGGACCATCGTGGCAGCGGTATCGACGCTCTCGCCGAGCCACAGGCGCAGGGCGTTAGCGCGCCCGGTTGGGTCGCGGCCGCCCGCGCCGTAGCCCACGGCCTCGACGCGCATGGCAGGGCGCTCGAACCGGGCGAGCGTCGTCACGATGGCCGCGCCCGTGGGCGTCACAAGTTCCATCGGCAGATCCTCGCCGGCGCGCGCGAGGGGCGCTCGCGCCGCCGCCAGCAGCTCCAGCGTCGCGGGAGCCGGCACGGGCAGCGAGCCGTGCTCCGAGCGAATCGAGCCGGAGCCCGCGGGCAGCGCCGAGCAGTACAGCGCCTCGATGCCCAGCAGCCGCAACCCGGCGATGGCGCCCATCACGTCGATGATGGCGTCCACTGCGCCGACCTCGTGGAAGTGCACGTCGTCTGGAGTCGCGCCATGTGCGCGGGCCTCGGCTTGGGCGAGGGCGCGGAAGACGGCGGCGCCGCGCTCGCGGTCGGCTGTGGGCAGGCGTGACGATTCGATGAGGGAAAGGATGTCGGCGAGCCTGCGTTCGGGCTGGGGTTGCTCCTCCAGAGCGATGTCGGCTTTCGTCGCGGCGATGGCGCCGCGGGTGACCTGGCGGACTTCGAGCCTCCAGCCTGCAAGCGGCAGCTTCGCCAGTTCCGCGCGCAGGGCGTCCGCGTCGACACCTGCGTCCACGAGCGCCCCCAGCAGCATGTCGCCGCTGACGCCAGAGAAGCAGTCGAGGTAGGCGATGCGGGCCACGCGGTCAGTCCGGCCGTTCTGAGAGCGCCAGCCGGTTGATGACAGCGGCCAGGTAGCCCGCGCCGAAGCCGTTGTCGATGTTGACCACCGACACGCCGGCGGCGCACGAGTTCAGCATGCCCAGCAGCGCCGCCAGACCCCGGAACGACGCTCCGTACCCGACAGACGTAGGCACGGCGATCACCGGGATGCCGACCAGCCCGCCGACGACGCTGGGCAGCGCGCCCTCCATGCCCGCGACGACGACGATGGCGCGTGCGGCCTGCAGACGGTCGATGTGGTCCAGCAGGCGGTGGATGCCCGCCACGCCCACGTCGTAGATGCGGTCCACGGCCGACCCCATGAGGTCGGCGGTCACGGCCGCTTCCTCCGCGACGGGAATGTCGGCGGTGCCAGCCGACAGCACCGCCACGCCGGGGCTCCGGGCCAGCTCTACGCGTTCGATGGTGATGCAGCGCGCGACCTCGTGGTAGCGGGCGTCGGGAGCGGCGTCGCTGACGGCGGCGAAGGCCTCAGGCGCGGCCCGCGTCACCAGCACGCGGCCGCTACGCGTCGCCAGCGTCGAGGCGATGGCTGCGACCTGCTCCGGCGACTTGCCTTGGCCCAGGACGACCTCAGGGAACCCGTCGCGCAGCGAGCGGTGGTGGTCCACCTTGGCGAAGCCGATGTCCTCGTAGGGTAGAAGCCGCAGCGATTCGACGGCGGCTTCGACGCTCATGACGCCGCTGGCGACGTCCTGGAGCAGTTCCTGAAGGCGGGCGCGGTCGATGGCAGTTCCTCCCGAGGGGGCTCGCAGACTATTATACGGATTCGGGCTGGAGCGGCTGGTGATTGCCGGGTGAGGGGCAGGCATACATACTGGCCGCGATGAGGCGACTGCCTCTCGCAGAGTCGAGTCTTCGACTGCCGGCGGGCCTTGGCCTGTGGCTGGCGACGCTCGCCGGCTTCGCTGCGATGGCGTCGCTGGCGGCGGCGTTCGACCGCTTTCCGGGCGACCTGTGGCTGGCCCGGCGCTGGATCGAGGTGGACCCACCGGTCCTCGACGGCGCGATGCGGTTCGTCACCTGGATCGGGAAGCCGTGGCCCCTGGCGGTCATCTCGCTGGCGGCGGCCGGCGTGGCGGCCTGGATGCGGCGTCCCGTCGAGGCTCTGGAGCTTCTGCTGACGTTTCCCGCGCGGGGAGTGGGGCAGGTCGTCAAGGCGCTGGTCGACCGGCCCCGCCCCGATGATAGCCTGGTGCGGGTCATCAGCGACGGTGCGACTGGTTCGGGCTTCCCATCGGGCCACGTGGTCAGCGCCGTCATCGTGTACGGGGTGCTGTGGGTGGCCGTGGGCCGGGCGCTGCCGCCCGTACCCCGGTGGCTTGTGCGGACCTGGTGCGCGTTCATCATCGTGGCCACGGGGCCATCGAGAGTCTATCTGGGAGCGCACTGGCCCAGCGACGTGGCGGGCGGGCTCCTGCTGGGTGCAGCGCTGCTGGCGGCCATCCTCTGGGCAGGTTCAAGCCTGGCCAGGTGGACCGAACCGCTGGTTACAGGCCGGACGGAACGAGTATGATTGTCGCCGTTGGCCGGGTTCGCCAGGGAACGAGGCGCTGCGGATGGCCGCAGCGCGGCCGACGATGAAAGAGGAGGGACCCTCCTGTGAACTGGCTTGATGGCGCCATCATCGTCGTCGTTCTCTGGTTTACCTACGCGGCCTTCTCGGCGGGCTTCATCCGCGAGACGGTGACCGTCGTGTCGGCCCTGCTCGGCGTGGTGCTGGCCGGGCTGTTCTACCAGGACCTCCAGAAGGACGTCCTGCTGGCCATCGATAACGAGGAGACCGCCCGGATCGTCGCCTTCGGCATCATTTTCGGGGCGGTGGTCCTGGCCGGCCAGATAGCGGCCACGCTCCTTAAGCCCACCGTCCACGTGCTCCAGCTCGGCATCTTCGACCAGCTCGCCGGGGCGGCCTTCGGCTTCCTGAAGGCGGCCGTCATCATCGAGGCCTTCCTGCTGGTCTTCGTGACCTACGACAAGTTCGACCTCCGCCAGACCATCGACGAGTCGATGCTGGGGAGCTGGATGGTCGACCAGGCGCCCTTCCTCACTCGCGTGCTGCCGGACGAGTTCGAGGCCGCCGCCGACGCCTACGTAAACTAGCCGTTTGAAGGGCCGCAAACGCCTTTGCTATTATGACCGGAACCCCGTGGGCTACGGTTATGATCAATAGCAGCGTCCTTGTCCTGAATCAGAACTACGAGCCGCTGAACGTGTGCAACGCCCGGCGCGCCTTCGTGCTAGTGGACCGCGGCAAGGCCGAGGTCCTGGAGCACGGAGAGGGCCAACTGCGGAGCGCGTCGGACGCTTTTCCTCTGCCATCGGTCATCCGGCTGGCTAACCTCATCAAGCGTCCCTTCCCCCAGATGCGCCTCTCCCGGCGCGAGGTCTTCATCCGCGACAACTACACCTGCCAGTACTGCGGCAAGCGCAGCCGGGACCTGACGCTGGATCACGTTATTCCCCGGCACCGGGGTGGCGCCCACTCCTGGGAGAACCTGGTCTCGGCCTGCAAGGGCTGCAATCACCGTAAGGCCGGCCGCACTCCGCACGAGGCGAAGATGCGCCTGCTGCGTGAGCCAGTGCGTCCGCGCGTCAGCCGCTACTACGTCGTCCACCCGTACCTGGAGTCGCAGGAGGGGTGGCGGAAGTTCGTGCCGGGCTGGACGCCCCGCTTCGACGGCTACTCCTGAGGCGCCGCGTCTCTACCTCTGGCAGTTCCGGCAGAAGCTGGTCACCCGCTGGTTGGGTGAAATCTCGCTGATGCGCGTGCCACACACCGGGCAGGGCTCACCGCCGCGCCGGTGGACCTTCAGGTGTTCGCGCCACTCCTCGTAGTCCAGCTCGTCCTGCATCTTCGACGCGACGATGGGCGTCGCCCAGGCGAACACCTCCTGCACCGCGCGGTGCAGCCGCCGGAGGTCGTCGTCCGTCAACTCCTTGCGCTTGCGGAACGGGTAGATGCGCGCGCGAAAGAGAATCTCGTCGGCGTAGGCGTTGCCAATACCCGCGATGACCTTGTGATTGGTGATGACGTTCTTGATCTGGCCCGTGGCCTTCCTGAGGCGCGCGACGAACTCGTCCTCGGAGACCTCCAAGGCGTCGGGGCCCATCTCGGCGAACTGCGGCACGCCGCCGAGGTCTCGGGTGGCAACGACGTAGATTTTCCCCATCAGGCGCTCGTCGGCGTACCGGAGTTCGTGTCCGTCGGCGAGCGAGAGCGCCATGCACGTCTTCGCGCGCTTGCGCATGGAGGGCAATCCCCACTGAAAGCGCCCGGTGAGCATGGGATTGATTACAAGGATGTGGCCGCTCTGAAGGTGGAACAACAGGAACTTGCTGCGACGGCCTACTTCGGCGAAGGCGTTTCCGGTCAGCGCAGCCTCGAAGTCGGCGCGCGGCGTCCGGAACACGACCGGGATGATGGCTTGCGCGCCGGTGATCTCCACGCCGGCGATTCGCGGGTTCAGGAACGCGCGGATGGCCTCGAGGTCCGGGATTTCGGGCATGGCGAAGCGACTGTAGCAAAGGAACGGGGCGAAGGTGAACCACCTCCGCCCCGGGCGTCCCGCTTTGGCAGGCGGGAGCTATTCGTCGAACGTCGACTCGTCGGCGTCGGTGCCGGCTTCAAAGAGGCGCACGTGGCCCTCCTGGGTCTCGCGCTCGGCCTCCCAGTCTTCGGCTTCCTCGGCCTCCTCGGCGGCCTCCTCCTCTTCCTCCTCGGCCTCGTAGCGAAGGAGTCCTTCCTTGATGTAGGGGCGAACCGCTTCGCCGCCGGCCGCGGCGGGGAAAGAGGGTTTTCCGGCCTGGCTGGGGTGCTGGTAGGTCTCTTTGATGACCACCCTCACGACGCCGTCGGCCACGGAACTGACGGCAGCCGCATACTCGTTACCGCCCTTCATCAGGCGCAGGAGACGCGCGGCCATCTTCGGCTCCACGAGGCCCAGGTCCTCACCGCTGACCGTCTGCACCGTCAGGACAGCGCCCTTGGTCACGAGGTCGACGCGATCGCCCGGCCGGAGCTTGGCGGCGATGACGCCGGGCACGCCGTGGAGCGTCGTGACGCCGGTCTTGCCCGTCTCCTCTAGGAATATCTTGGGGCTCATCCGGGGCGCTCCGGCCACAGGGGCCGGCGCGGCGGCCTTCGCGACCTTCGCCATCGACTTGAGCCGTTCCAGGTTGCGACGGGCGATCTGGTTCCCCGGCTCGATTTCGAGCGCCTTATCGTAGGCCTTGACGGCGTCTCTGTGGGAGCCCAGTTCGCTGAACGCCTTCCCCAGGCGGTTCCAGGCGTCTACGTCAGTGGGATGTAGCTCGATGATGCTGCGGTTGACGTCGACGGCCTCCTTCCAGCGGCCCTGCATGGCTAGCTGGATGGCCTCGTCGCTGCGCCGCCGCCGCAGCCCGGCGTGGGCTTCCGCTGGCGGGAAAGTCATGTGCGGGTTTCCTCCCGGAAAGTTCGACAGATTGTAAGACCTGGGTCTGCCTGCGACAAGATACCGGCAGGCAGCAGTTCCCGGCTCCTCCAGACATATCGGCGGGGTTCCCGCGGGCCAGCAGGGGGTGGCGGGCAAGAGCGCCATGGTCTGGCCGGCGGGAGCCAGGATCGATATCATACCAATGTCTACGGTCCGGTTTCTCCGCGCTTCCAGCTTCCCGATGGTCACGGCGTAGGCGGTCGAAGGCTCGACTCTCGCCAGGGCGAGTCGCCTTCGGAGACTGGCGGGTAGCGGGCTGGTGGCATAGTAGGAACCTGCGGCCCCTCAGTAGGTCGGGTGAGCATAAGACGGCGTCTGCGGAGGCGGGCGCAAGGAAGGTGAGCAGTACGTGTTAATGGTTCAGCTTCGCGATGGCGAAAGCGCGGAGGGCCTGATCAAGCGGTTCCGCACGATGGTAGAGCGCGAAGGTATTCTCCGCGAGGCGAAATCGCGGCGGCGCTTTGTTTCCAACGGCGAGGTCAAGCGCCAGGCAAAGCGGCGGGCCATGCGCCGGGCGCGGCGGCAGAGCCGGCCCCGGTAGCCTGCTTCGGTGGGGTCACGGAGGCAGAAGACTCGACTCGGCGTGGCGCGAACAAGACAGGGATGGTCGGGGTGGGCAGATTTGAACTGCCGACCTCACGGTCCCGAACCGTGCGCTCTAACCAAGCTGAGCTACACCCCGGCAGAGGAAGGCGCCCAGTCCTTACAGGCAAGGACGTGGGCGCCTCATACTACCAAGCGCCCCTGAGGCTGTCGAGTTGACCGCCCTGGGGGGCGGCCCCTACACTGGCGCCGCATCGCAGCCTCGTGAGCCTGCGCCAGACGTGAATATCCTGATGATCTGCGCCCTCGACGTGTGGTCCCTGAAGGGAGGCCGGGGCGCGCCTACCCTCCACCGGACGCTGCGTGCCTTCGGAGAAGCCGCCCACTCGGTGACCCTCGTCTCGCCTGACGTCGGCGCCAACCACTTCTACGAGCCGGGGCTGCGCCCGATGCCCGAGGAGCGGCCCGCCATTCCCAACGTCACCTACGAGACGTTCCACATGCCCAGCCTGAAGGACCTCCCGTTCCGCATTCCGTCTCTTGTCGATCGTGCCGAGCAGAAGGCGCGCTTCGCCACGCTATTCCCAGTGCTGGCCGCCCGGCGCGCCGAGGCGCTTCTCCAGCGGGGCAGCTTCGATGTGCTCTACGCCTACGAGGTCCACGGCGCGCTGGCCGCGCGCATCGTCCAGCGGCGGTACCGGCTGCCGACGGTCGCCCGCTTCCAGGGGACGGTCATGCGGCCTGCGCTGGACGATCCCTTTCTGCGCGCGCGCCGCTACGAGGAGGTGCTGGCGCTGCGCGCGCCCGCCGACCTCTACATAATGACCGACGACGGTACGCAGGGCGACGAAGTGCTGGCGCGCCTCAATCCCGCCTCTGCGGGCAAGGTGCGCTTCTGGCGCAACGGGCTCGACATGGACTGCCTTTGCCCGGCCTCGCCTGAGGGCCAGCAGGCCGCGCGAGCGGAGCTCGGCCTGCCCGAGGACGCCTTCGTGATGCTAACGGCTTCGCGGCTGGCCGCGTGGAAGCGCGTCGACCGCGCCATCCGCGCCTTGCCGCAGGTCCGCGCGTGGGTGCGGGGCGCGACGCTGGTCGTCGTCGGCGACGGCGAGGAGCGCCCGGCGCTGGAAGCGCTGGCCGGACGCCTCGGCGTCCGCGACGCCGTACGCTTCGAAGGCGCCGTGAAGCAGGAGGACGTCGCCCGCTACATGGCGGCCGCCGACCTCTTCCTGGCGCTGGCTGACCTCTCGAACGTGGGGAACCCTTTGCTGGAGGCTATGGCGATGGGCATGTGCATCCTGACGCTGGACGTGGGCGACACGCGCAAGCTCATCCGCGACGGCGAAACCGGCCGCCTCCTCGACTCGCCGCAGCGGTCAGGCGTGGCCGACACGTTCGAGCGGCGCCTGGGCGACACCATCGTGGCGCTGGCGGGCGACCCCGCGCTGCGCCAGCGCCTGGGGCGAGCCGCGCGCGGCTACGCCGAGGCCAACTTCTGGACGTGGGACCAGCGCATGGCCGCCGAGGTCGCCGAGGTCGAGCGCATCGCCGGCGTGGCTCGCGCCTGATGGCCGCCGGAGCCGATCGTCCGGCCCTGGCGCAGGGGGCGCAGAGCTTCTTCGCCAGCGTCAACGTCGTGTTCCTGGCGACGGTCATCAACTACGCCGTCGCGTTCCCGACGTCGATCGTCGTGGCGAGAACGCTGGGCAAGGCCGGCTACGGCGCGTACACGCTGTTCTTCCTGTCGGCGGCCGTGCTCCAGCAGGTCATCGGTCTGGGCGCGGGTAACGCGTCGATCTACTTCTTGGGCAAGCGCGCGTTCACCTTGCGCCAGGTCGTGACGGCGGGTCAGGCGATGGTGGCGGTCGCGGCGATCGTGACGGTGGCGCTGGTGGCCATCGGCGATCCGCTGGTGGGAGACGAGCTGCGCGAGCGCGGCGTTCCGCCGTGGGCGTTCCTGCTGGCGGTCCCGGCGCTGATGGACTACCGTCTGCTCTCGTTCGTTCTGCAGGGCGCCGGACGCTTCGTCGCCATGAGCCTCATATCGCTGCTAGACCCCGGCGTCTTCCTGATCGCGATGCTCGCGGCGCTGGCCGTCGCCGGCCCTGGCGCTTCCGGCGCCATCTGGCTCCGCACGTCGGCTCTGGCGGCGGCGGGGGCGGTGGCGCTGGCCGTCGTGGGGCTGCGCCACGTGGACGTGAGGCGCGTTCTCTGGCCCGAGCGCCGGGTGCTGAAGCCTATGCTCTCCTTCGGCGTTCAGGGCGAGGTCGGGAACCTGCTGCAGACCGCGAACTACCGCCTCGACGCCTACCTGGTGGCGTTGTTCGTAAGCCAGGCGGGCGTAGGTCTTTACGCGGCGGGCGTAGGTATGGCTGAGACCATCTGGATCATCGCCAACTCCATCGCCGCCGTGCTGGTCACGGGGCTGACGGCGGCGCATCCCGACGACGCGGCGCGCCGGACGCCCGTCGTCACGCGCAACACGCTGCTGGTGAGCGCCGCGGGCGCGGGCGCGCTCGCCGCCGCCTCGCCTGTTCTCGTCGAACTGCTGTACGGCGGCGCGTTCGCGGGCGCGGTTGTCCCGCTCCTGTGGCTCTTGCCTGGCGCGGTGGCGATGGCCGGATCGAAGGTAGTGACGGCGTACATCTTCAGTCAGGGGCGCCCGCTCACCAACAGCATGATCACGGCGGCGGCGCTGATCGTGACGGTGTTTGCGGACGTCACGCTCATCCCCGTATTCGGCGTATCGGGCGCGGCGATGGCGTCGTCGCTGGCGTACGGGACGCACTTCGCGCTGGCGCTGTGGGCCTATCGCCGGCTTTCGGGCGGGAGCGTCGTCGAGGCTCTCGTTCCCCGGCGTTCCGACCTTCAACTCTATGCGGACGCGCTGCGAAGCTTGCCCGGCCGGCGACGCTCGCGTCAGCCGGCGGAGGGACCGGCGTGAACGCAGCGCCGCTCGCCCCGGACGAGAAGCTGCGCATCGCCGTGCTGGGCAACTGGTCCAGCGTCCACACCCACACGTGGGCCGCGTACTTCGCGGACCGGGGGCACGAGGTTCACGCCATCTCCTACTACCGGCCGCGGTCGACGCCCCGAGGCGTCATCGTCCATGCGCTGGAGGAGCGGCTCGACGGCCCGCCGGGCGCCGGAGGAGTCGGCAGCGGGCGCTCGGTCATACCACCCTGGTTCATGCGTCTGGCGCACGCCTTCCGCTACCGGATGGCGGGCCTGCCGCGCGTCGTCAGCGACATCGCCCCCGACGTCTTTCACGCGCACTATCTGACCGAGCACGCCTTCTACGCGGCCTACGCCCTCGACTTTCATCCGTTCGTGGCGACAGCGTGGGGCTCGGACGTGCTGGTGGACGCCGCGAAGTCGCGGGCCTCGCGGGGCATCGTGCGCACGGTCGGCCGGAAGGCTGACCTGGTGACCTCGAACAACGAGCACATGGCGCGTCAGCTCGTCGCGCTCGGCGTGCCGGAGACGAAGGTCCGCGTCGTAGTGCTGGGAACGGATCGCTACTTCGTAGAGGGGCGTGAGGCCTCGGTGAACCTCTCACCACGCGCGGAACATCCGCCCACTGTGCTCAGCACGCGCGCGCTCGAGCCTCTGTACAACGTCGACGTGATCGTGAGCGCCATGCGCCTGGTTCGCGAACGCGTGCCCGGCGCTCGTCTGGTGGTAGCGGGCAACGGGAGCCGGCGTCACGAACTGGAGGCGCTGGCGGCTGCGGAAGGCCTGGAGGAGAGCGCGGAGTTCGTTGGGTTTCTGCCGCGCGACGCTCTGCGAGACGCCTTCCACGCGGCGCACGTCTACGTCTCTGTGCCGTCGTCCGACGGAACATCAGTGGCGGTGACGCAGGCGATGGCCGCGGGCTGCTTTCCCATCGTCTCTGACCTGCCGAGCCAGGAGGAGATCGTGCGGGACGGCGAGAACGGCTACCGCGCGCCGGTGGGTGACGCCGACGCGCTGGCCGAACGGATCGTGGAGGCGCTGGGGAACACAGAGCTGCGTCGTCGCGCTGCGGAACTGAACGCCGGGCTCGTCGAGGAGAAGTGGCTCCTGGAAAAGAACCTGGCGCTGATGGAACGTCTGTACCTGGAACTGGCGGGCAGGCCGCTCTCAAGTTGACGCGCTACCGTCGCGCGGATACCATGCTGAATCGGCGGGGCGGAGGTACATGGATGCGTTTCGCCCGGCTCCCCCACAAGATC